>CAYLWK010000301.1:0-11751 GCA_964387255.1 uncultured Oligoflexia bacterium | reverse complement strand
TATCTTGAAAAAAACCTTTGCTGAGAAAGACAAAAAGGTAAGATCGGATCATGACATTCAAGGCATCGTGGCAAGGGTGGATCCGAAACTCAGTCAAAACTCAAAAAAGCGTTCCTAAGCTGTGTAGATCGACTTTATCTTTGAAGGCACTTTATCTTTTGATGATGCTGTCACTGGGAAGCGTGGCTCAGTCACTTGCAGGTGTGGGCATGGGAGATTCATTAGATCTCCGTCCTCAGACGCCACTTAAAACCATTGAAACACAGCATTTTGAAATTCAAGTGCCTGTTCAACTCATGGGTCATGCTAAAACTGTCAGCCTTTATCTAGAACAGGCGTATGCCAAGCTTTCTCAATTTTTAAAATGGAAACCTAAGCATAAAATCTATGTTTACTTGATTGACAATACTGACCTTGGAAATGGAGTGACTATTTTTCCCTTTCGTCAAGGACTCGTTCTTAACCTCACTCCACCTGACTCATGGTTCACTACGACTTTCTATGATGACTGGCTATGGATGCTCATCGTTCATGAATTAACTCATTATATTAATATGGACCCCACGGAAGGTTGGTCTGAAGCACTGAGAGTCGTCTTTGGAGATCTCATTCGACCGAACGCTGCATGGCCGGATTGGATGCTGGAGGGGTTGGCCACTTATATCGAAACGAAAATGACTGGCTACGGAAGAGGGCGAAGTAGTTACTATCGAATGCTTTCAAGAGCAGCTGTTTTGGAGAAAACCTTTGGTGAGTCTCCGTTTGGAGCTTTTGATCAAATGGTGGGAATTGATCCGTATTTCCCGTCCGGACAACGTCCTTATTACTTCGGCTATCAGTTGATGAATCAAGTCGTCACTGATCAAGTAAATGAGAAGCGAAAACGCTCGCACGACGGAAAAAGCAAACTCACGTCTCAAGATGATGTTCTTGGAACCATGTCCATTCGCTCGGCAACTCGAATTCCTTTTTTTATCAGTGGAAATCTAGAGAACCTTACCTCTAAAGGTTGGGAGTATTATTGGCAGCAATGGATCAATGAGCGAACTTTTAGTGCACACCGTGAACTCACGCGCATTGAATCCCAGAAAATAACTCAACCCGACTGGATCACAAAAACTGGGTTTTTCACCCTGGGACATGCCGTGAGCCCGAATGGCGAGTGGATGGGTTATAACGAACGCACTGCTGATGACATTTTAGGCCTTTGGATTAAAAATCTAAAAACAGGTAAAACCCGCCGTATTGCAAATAAGCGACAGGGCGTTGGAATGAGCTTTGACCCCACGGGTAGATTTTTATTTTACACAGAGATCGAACGACATCGACAGTTTTTTCAGTACTATGACCTCAAAGTCTACGACCTAAAAAAAGATGAGATCAAACGTTTATCCCATGGGTACCGCGCCCAGGACCCGGACGTTTCACCGATTGGAGATGCTATCACCTTTGTTCAGCGACGTGATGGAGGTTCACGACTCATGGTAGCTTCTTTGAAGATCACAAAAGCTGGAGCCGTCAAGCTAGGTCGCCCAAGAGTGCTCTTTGAACCAAAAGGAAACTACGATCACGTGACCAACCCAAAATTTTCTTATGCGGGAGATCAGGTCTTTTTTAGTTTCCATTCCAATGGAAAGCCTCAGAAAGATATTTTATCGGCTAACACAAGCACTGGAAAAATCAAAACCTGGGTGAGTGATGGGGCCATGAATCGATTTCCAATCGCTCGAAATAAACAGGGCGTTTATTTTGTTTCAGATCGAACGGGAGTGGATAACCTTTTCAAAGTCACTCGCCCAGGTGATCGACCCGTGATGGTGACCAATGTGCAAACAGGTATTTGGTTACCTTCCGTTTTTCCCACCGAAAAAAATACGATCGTAGCCAGCACATTTACGGACCAAGGTTGGGACCTTGCAAAACTTAAACTCAATGAAAACGGGTACCGTTCGATCATGGTCTCCCCCACACCTAAAATTCCAGAAGCAGATCCGAAACGCCCGAAAGTAGATGCTCATTTTGAAGTCGAAAACTATGCCCCGCTCGATAGTTTCTCACCTCGAGACTGGAGACCCACCTTTTCGTTTAATTTAGTGCGCCCGGTTTTTGGATTTTTAATTCGAGGGTTTGATTCCGCCTTTCGAAATGAATATCAGTTCACTGGAGGCTATGACTTTCTTACGTCTCGGCCAGACCTGACAGCAAGTTATTCTAACCGAAGTCTCGGACCGATCATTTCATTGGGAGGAGGGTGGATTACAGCACCAGGATCCGTCACCGTAGACGGAAATGGCGAGCTGACAGAATACACCCGAGTGCCTTATGGAAGTTTATCGGCCTACTACCCGATTCGGTATCAGTTTTCAACGCTGACTCCGAGCCTTTCAGTGAGTGTCCAGAAGGAGATTGACTACCGACCGGATTTTTCAAGTCCTAGTGCTTCGAGCCCTTGGGTGCCGATTGTTGCGACGACTTTTGCTTATTCTGGGGAGCTTGCTTCCGCACTTGCAATCACCCAAGAGACAGGACCCTATGCCATTTTAGCAGGAGCCGCTTATTTTCTTCCTAACCAGATTCAGTGGAAAGCGTTGGCTCGGTATGTGGATTACTGGAGAGCTTGGGGGCATTCTGTGTTTGTGCCCAGTGTGACGGGTGCATGGACCCATCGACTTTCAGATTCTTTTTCAAGTGCCAATGTGATTTTAAATGGCGATATTGGGTCACCGCCGATCACGTTTGATTCGTTTCGCTCCAACCAAACCTTGGGGCAACTCAATGTAAGAGGCTATCCTTTTCTCAGTGTTGAGCGGCGCCTTGCAGCTATTGCCTCAATGGATTTTCGATTTCCTATTTTTAGATTCTATCGAGGCATCGGGGTGAGTCCTTATTTTTTCAGAGATCTGATTGGCTATGTTTTCGGAGAGACCACAGTCACTCATCAACTCAGTCAGGCAACCCCGCTTTTATTCCCCGCAGCAGGCGGTGGACTTAAACTTTCAACTCAATTTTTTAATCTCCCGATGACGTTTGGAGGAGAAATTCAGCAGGGATTAGACCCCTCAAACGGAGGGGACACTCAGCTTGTGTTTTCACTTCGAGTCCTTGCCACAAATTTTTAGGCGACTCATCTGCCTAATTTCCCATCACCTTCATTCACAGAAATGACTCACCATTTCTTTGTGAGCTGAATCCAGTTTTTTGTCCCAAAAATTGATCTTCAGTTGATTTCTTGATATTTCTAAACTTTGTTTAAAAATTAATTCTGTTTGATGCACAGTGTGCAAAGGGGGATACAGAATGACGTCAGTTCAAAATAAAATGCGATGGTTTCACATAAACGCCTTGGCACTGATCTTGGGGATTGCGATGAGCTCACAAAGCACAGTTGCTCAAACACAGACGCAAGCAAAGGAATCACCGGCAGTGGAAGAGGACGCAACGATTGAAAGCAGTCCAGCAGGCAAAGGGTACCTTTGGAGAGACTGTGTGATCTCAGCGATCGAAGTCCATCCATTTGAAACCTTTGTTTTTGCAAGAGAATGCGAGACGCTCGGAGAAGCAGATGTGAAGCGTTTTTCAATTCCTCTTGGATCATCTGTTTTGGGAAAAAATTATTACGTGAAAGACGCTGCTCAGAATGCATTTCTGCATGAAAAGCGAGTCAACATTCTCGCTGAACGAAAGCGTCAAGATGCTGAAGTTTTATCAATTTTAATGAAACGATAATTTCCTAACCTAAACCCTCGAAAAGGGGATCCATTTCAAGATGAAAGGTTCCCCTTTTCAATCAAGATTCTAGTTTTTTAGCCTATCAAGCTTGAATCGGTTTTAATCCTAGGCAGCTTGTTGAACCACAGATCGAATCGTCGATCGATATTGTTGCCAAGCCTTAAACCACTCATGACGTGCCTGTTTCATACTTTCATGAAATTTAGACTTCATCTGGCGTCGAGCTTCAGCGGATAGGGCGCTTTGTTCACTCTTTTTCCAGGCATTGTAGCGACGCTTCACTTCCGCCCATTTCAAAGTCACTTCATTCATCTTTTTACGAGCAGCATCGAGCTGAGGCTTAAATCGATCCCAATGAGAAATATTCTTTTTCTCTAAGGCGAGCTTTGCTTCGTCGTATTTTCGTTGAATGATGGCTTGTCGAACAAGTTCATCTGGAACTCTTCTTAAGTTGTACGTCCATCCAAAAAGACTTAACGTATAAATCAGCCACTTTGTAGGATCCCAGTGATACCATTTTTCGCCATTTCGATAGTCTTGAGCAAAAACATGATGGTAGTTGTGATACGCCTCTCCAAAAGAAAATGGAATAAAGGGCCAACACTGACGAGCCGTTTGTTGAATTGAATACGGCCTTGATCCAAAATAATGGGCTGCAGAATTAATTAAAAACGTATTATGATGCGCCAGCACGAGTCTGACAACACCACCCCAAACCAACCCTGCCAACGGGCGCCCGAATGCCCAGCCAATCAACGTGGGGACACCCGCACCAACAATGATCGCAATTAAAAGGTAATATTTATGCTCCCACATGATTAGAGGATCTTTTTGCAGGTCTTTTACGTTTTCATACCTACGGTTCCAGGGAGGATCTTCGTGAATCATCCAACCTAGGTGTGCCCAGAAAAATCCTTTATTAATATTGTAAGGGTCTTTTTTCTTGTCCACGTAGCGATGGTGATCTCGATGATCAGTACTCCAATTGAGTGCTGAATTTTGAAGAGCCGCCGCTCCAAAACAGAGCATCAGAAACTTTACCACCGGGTTGGCTTCATATGCCTGGTGAGAAATCATTCGATGGTAACCGGCTGTGATTCCCATGCAGGTCAAACTAAACATGACCCCCAAAGGAATGAGGTCCGTCCAAACAAACCCATGAACACTGATGTACCAATAAGGAAGTCCAATGGCTGCTAGGTGCGTTAAAACAAAAAACCAAACATTGCCCCACTTAAGGGCCCCTGTTGGAGCTATGGTAGGATCCGACATGTCTTTCTCCATCAAATAAAAATAGTCAATTTTTCAAGTTGAGTCGCAGTTTAACTCAGAGTAACACTTTTATAAAAGACTTTCTCGGCAGATTCCGTCTGCTTCCTGACCCCGGGGATTTGAGATTCCAAATAAATGCCCCCCAGAAGCAAATAGAGACTCAAGATCCTGACTCGACTGGCACGAAGCGCCTAAATCCAATTAAAACCGACTATTTAAATCAATTTAAGGCTTGCATTTTCCGTGAAATATTTATAGGCTCCTTGGGTCATGGAGTTGACCTCGGAGAGAAAGTTCACATCATCATCGTACATAAAGAATCAAGCACAACTAAAAGTATTGAGCGAGGTTTCTTTAAAGCTTCAAGGTCTTTTGGAGACTGAGGATTTCTATTCAGAAGTCTTGGATCTCATTCAGAAAAATTTTCATTATTATTCGGCCCAATTTTGGACTGTGGGAACAGATGCTTCAGCGACCCTGAAGGCGCAAGTAGGTGCCTATGGCTCACATCTTAAAATCGGCTATCAACTCACTGGCAATGAAGGCATCACGGGACATGTGATTCGACACAAAAAAAGCTACCTCACAAACGACGCTCCAAATGATCCAAAGTTTACGAATCTGAGTTTACCAGTTCACTCCAAAGCACAACTTTGCGTGCCTGTGATTAAGTCAAAAGAAGTCATCGCCACTTTAAACATCGAATCAGATGAAGAAAATGCATTCAATCAAGATGATCTTGTTACTTTGGAAGCGATTGCTTCCCAAGTCGCAGTCGCTTTTACAAACCGACTCCTATTTGAACAAACTAAAAACTTTAATAGTAAATTAAAAATTGCCGTTGAGGAAAAAACCAAAGCCTTGCAGCAGGCTCATCAACGTATTTTAGAACAGCAAAAACTTCTCCAAAAAGAAAATAAAGCACTTAAATCGCTTGTAAAAAAAGACCAATCTCAAATCGAAATCATTGGGAAGAGCCAGGCGATTCAAAACATCATTGCGATGGTGGATAAAATTGCTCCTACCCATGCGTCTGTCTTGATACAAGGCGAAAGTGGTACTGGAAAAGAACTCATTGCTAAGCGCCTTCATTCCAAAAGCGACCGAAACGTAAAGCCCTATGTGACTGTTAATTGTGGCGCACTTCAAGAAAACCTTCTTGAGAGTGAACTTTTTGGTCATGAAAAAGGAGCGTTCACCGATGCGCATCAGCAGAAAATCGGTCTAGTCGAATCTGCCGATGGCGGGACTTTGTTTTTAGATGAAATTGGCGAGCTTCCACTTTCAGTTCAAGCCAAACTCCTTCGTTTTTTACAAGAAGGTGAATTCTTTCGCGTTGGAGGGAAAAAATCCCTTAAAGTCAATATTCGTGTGATCAGTGCAACGAATCGTGATTTAGAACAAGAAGTGAAACAAGGTCGGTTTCGAGAGGATCTTTTTTATCGACTCAATACAATCACCTTGCGAATGCCACCCCTTCGAAAAAGAAAAGAAGATATCCCGGGACTTGTACAACACTTTTTACTGAACTCTCGATTTGGTGGACAGCACCTTGAGATTCGAAAAATCAGTCCACGCGTCTACGATGCTTTTTCTAATTATGGCTGGCCGGGAAATATTCGAGAACTTCAAAACACAATCGAACGAATGAAGATTTTGGCAGATAATAATGAATTTCGTTTAGAAGACGTGCCTCTTAATATCAGGATGCCTTCTCAAAAAAACGAGAATAATGATTTTTGCTCCACAATGCCTCTTGAGGAAGTGGAAAAAAAGCATATATTACGGGCCTTGGCATTTCATGAGGGCAATAAAACAAAAACGGCACAAAGCCTAGGGATCACTATCAAAACCCTCTATAACAAACTTCATCGATATGGTTTTTTAAAGAAAGAAGAACGTGAGGCGAACGCATTTAAACGCTCCTAAAATAAAGAGAGAACTCAGGAAGGGAACAAGAAAGAATGGCAAAAGCAAAAAAGACAACAGACGCAAAAGGCAAATCCACACCAGCGAAAGCATCGATAAAAACAGCTTCAAAAGAAAAAACATCTTCAGCACCGGATAAAAGCGTCCAAACTAAAATTCCAGCAACAGGTCACACGACTGCCAATCTTGCTGCCAGTGTTCAAACGAACTCAGGAGCCTCGTCAACAACGGGATCGCCGCTATCCGCGTCGACCTTGAAAAATTTTCGTCATCACCCTGACATGGAAAACTTCTATCGGTTCGTATACGAAAATGACCTTCGATTCGAAGCGCTCACCATTATTGACGAAATGTTGCAAGAAAAAACGCTTCGTAAAAAGATTCGTGCGGCTCGCTCAAAGGTGCACTAGTCATTGAATAGGTGAGTCTTTGACTCCCGCCAGCTTGAAAAAAACAGACTAAAGTGAACGCTTTTCGGTTTCGGCCCGGTGATGCGAAGAGTGACTTAAAGCAGACTTTCCTTGCACAGCTCTGTTCGCAAGAGTAAATTCATGGCATTGTAAGAATCCTTTAGAGGAGATTTAAGGATGCCATCAACTGAGCAGTTTCGTTTTAAGAAAAATTATCTCATGACGCCTGGGCCAACCCCAATTCCTGAGTCCGTGGTGTCGGTCTTTGCCCAACCCATCATTCATCATCGCACCCCAGAGTTTCAAAAGCTTTTTGAGGATGTCAAACAGGGTCTTAAGGAAGTTTTTCAAACAAAGCAAGACGTCATGATGCTCACTTCGACGGGGACCGGAGCGATGGACGCTGCTGTTTCGAATCTTTTTCAAAAAGGCGAAACAGTGATCACTGTCAATGGCGGTAAATTTGGGGATCGATGGACTAAAATTTCAAAAGCCTATGGCTTGAATCCGATTGAGATTTTCGTGGAACGTGGACAAGCAGTCACATTGGATCAAATCCAAGAAGCCTATTCGAACCATCAAGATGTTAAAGCGATTTTATTTCAAGCGCATGAAACCTCCACAGGAGTGGCCATGCCGATTCAAGAGATTTGCGGATTTGCTAAAAAAAATGACCTCTACACAATCGTAGATGGAATCACCGGTGTAGGAGTTTTTGATATTCCCATGGACCAGTGGGGCATTGATGTTTTGCTATCAGGCTCACAAAAAGCATTCATGATTCCTCCAGGACTTGCTTTTATTGCCCTGAGTGAACGAGCATGGAGTAAGGTCGAATCGAATAACATTGAGCACTTTTATTTTGATTTAAAAAAAGAACGAAAGGGATTGAGCACAAATCAAACCGCCTGGACTCCGGCAATTTCTTTAATTCAAGGACTTCAAACAAGTCTTGCCATGATTCAGCAAGAAGGGCTTCAGAACACATTTGCACGGCATCAGCTTTTGTCTCAATGTGCCCGCAATGCTGCAGATGCACTAGGCCTTGAACGTCTTGCAAAAGAGCATCCTTCGCCTGCACTCACTTCCATCAAGGTGCCCGACGGCGTCGATGGAAAGGCAATCCCAAAACTGATGCGAGACCATTATGGAGTCACCATTGCAGGTGGCCAGGATGAACTTGCGGGAAAAATATTTAGAATATCTCATTTTGGCTATGCTGGGATTTTTGATGTCACGACGGCTTTTTCATGCTTAGAACTTGTTTTAGATCAACTCGGACATCCAGTGGAATTTGGCCGAGGTGTGGGAGCTGCATTAAAGACGTTTCAAGAAGGGGATCGTAAATGAGTCGCGTGAAGGTATTGATCACAGATGGCATAGCCGAGAATGGACTAGACTTGTTGAAGCAAGGAGATCAGTTTGATCTAGATGTTCGAAAAGCGACTTCTCCTGATGAGCTTGAAAAAATCATCGGAGACTATGATTGTGTGGTGATCCGATCGGCAACGACCTTAACAGAGGCGCTGATTCGAAAAGGAAAATCTTTGAAACTGATTGTTCGAGCTGGAGCAGGGGTAGATAATATTGCTGTGCCAGTAGCAACCGAGCTTAAGATCCCCGTAATGAATACGGCCTCCGCAAATTCATTGGCAGCTGCTGAGCAAACCATTGCACTTTTGTTTGCAATGTTTAGAAAAATCCCCCAAGCAATGCGCTCGCTTCAAAATGAAAAATGGGATCGAAATTCTTTTAAAGGCTACGAAGTCACAGGAAAAACATTAGGTGTGATTGGCTTAGGGCACATCGGTCAAATTGTCGCTGAAAAAGCGATTGGACTTGGCATGCAGGTTCTTGGTTTTGACCCAAGCCTCCAAGATATGAGTCAACTTCCAAAACTTGCCCGTCATGAAGAAAGCGTTTCTTTATCGAAGTCGGTGGAAGACCTTTTACCGAAAGTAGATGTCTTGACATTACACGTACCGAAGTCGGAGGCTACAAAGAATCTGATCAATGAAAAAACGCTCGGTCTCATGAAAAAAGGGAGTTTTTTAATTAACTGTGCTCGAGGCGGTGTGGTGAAAGAAGCAGACGTGCTTGCTGCCCTTGAAAGTGGCCAGTTAGAGGGAGCGGCGTTTGATGTTTTTGAAAAAGAACCTCCTTCCTTCCCGAATCCACTGTTTCAACATGATCAGGTCATTGTGGTTCCGCACTTAGGTGCATCCACTCACGAGGCTCAAAAAAGAGTTGCTTCTACTGCAGCCCAGCAGATGATTGGGTTTTTTCAAAAAAATGAAAGAACGGGGATTATTAATCTTTAGATTTAACTTTAGATCACGCGAGGCCCGTTGATTGGCCTGATTTCAGAGATAACCATTAGTTAAGGAAAGGATTTAAGACCATGAAACGTTGTCGTTTATTGGGACTTCTGGCATTTGCAATGATTTTAGTTCAACCCGCTCAAGCAGCAACCAATTTTGGAGCGCGAGCTGGCCTGAGTTTTATTTCAGGGGATGCTTATGCCGGTGTGAACTCAATTGGAGGCCTCATGGGAGGAGAGCTCACCTTTGGAGTAGGAAGTTTAATTGACATTGGGGCTACGGTTGATTTAAGCACAAATGGTTCGATTGTGTTTCTGGGAGCTCTTGCTCGTTCTGAATTTTCAGGCACTGGGGGAGTCTTCGCTGATCTTGAAATTGGAATGAGTTCCTCGGCCTCTAGCACAAGTTTTGGGCTAGGAGCAGGGTTAGGTTCAAAATTGGGAATGATTGGAGACACCTTAGAACTGCTTCCGAGAGTGGGTTTTCGATACTTGCCGCAGAACGGACAGTCGGGATTTGGTGTGAATTTCATGATGATTTTTAATTTTGCATTCGGTGCAAAATAACCAAGAAAATTAAAATAAATTGAGTCGCTTATGAGTAAAAAAGTAGCCATCATTGGAGCCCAGTGGGGAGATGAGGGCAAGGGCAAAGTGGTTGACATCTATAGTGCCCAGTCTGATTTGATTGTTCGCTATCAGGGTGGCAATAATGCGGGCCATACCTTAGTAGTCAATGGCAAAAAAACTGTTTTGCATCTCATACCCAGTGGCATTTTACATCCTCATAAGACATGTGTGATTGGAAATGGCGTTGTTTTGGATCCAATCATATTTTTCGAAGAAATTGAGTCCTTAATTTCAGCCAATGCCCTTTCAGATAAGCCTGAGAATCTCATTCAAATCAGCGAAAGAGCCCATGTCATTTTGCCTTACCATCGTCAGCTTGATCGCTTGAGAGAGGAAAAAGAAAAAGGAAAAAAGGGATTTATTGGCACCACTGTCAGAGGAATTGGGCCTGCCTATGAAGACAAAGTGGCTCGACGAGGCATTCAGATCACCGACCTTTTTCACCCAGAGCTTTTAAAACAAAAGCTCCAGAGAGCAATTGAAGAGAAAAATGCATTATTTGAGAATCTTTTTAAGTCAGACTCCATCGATTTTACTGAGGTCTATGAGCATTGCTTGAAAATGGGTGATCGCCTTAAGCCTTACGTTCGAAACACTCGAAAAACACTCCTAGAGGCTACTCGGGATCAAAAGTCAATCTTATTTGAAGGGGCTCAAGGGATTTTATTGGATATCGATTGGGGAATGTATCCCTATGTCACTTCTTCGAGTACAGGCGCAAATGGAATTGCCTCAGGAAGCGGAATGCCACCGGGGCAACTAGATGCCGTAATTGGCATTGTGAAAGCTTATTGCACGCGTGTCGGGACGGGACCCTTTCCCACAGAGCTCGAAGGAAAAGATCAAACCACGGCAGATCAAATCAGAAAAGTGGGCGCTGAGTTTGGGTCTACCACAGGCAGACCCCGACGCACTGGCTGGCTTGATTTAGTCGCTTTAAAATATGCCGTTGAACTCAACGGAATGACTGGACTTGCCTTGATGAAGGCGGATGTTCTGGATGGCTTTAAAGAAATCCAAATCTGTACTCAGTATCGACTTCGCGGTGAGACGATCGAGGAGCTACCGGCGTGTATTGAGGATACTGAAGGGGTTGAGCCAGTCTATGAGACACTCAAAGGTTGGCCAAAGTATGACGCCCAAGCCTGTCGAACCTTTTCTGATCTCCCAGACGCCCTTCAAGGCTATGTGAAATTTATTGAAAATTACTTAGGAATCCCTGTGGTACTTCTAAGCACTGGCCCTGGTAGAGAAGAAACATTGCAAATCACAGACCCGTTTGATACCTAAAAGGTCTGTTGAAAATGAGATGAGTCGCTAGCTCAGTTGGTAGAGCAACGCCCTTTTAAGGCGTGGGTCCGGGGTTCGAGTCCCCGGCGACTCACCACTGAAAATTTAGAAATTCCAGCGACTTACCAAACCTTCTATAAGAACGCAAGCCAGAAAGAATAAAGTACTCCG
>CAYLWK010000300.1:0-3143 GCA_964387255.1 uncultured Oligoflexia bacterium | reverse complement strand
AGAAAAGGATTCTTCTGATAGCGAATGCCAAAGTGGACCAGAGTTTCGGGAGTGGGATTGTTTGGAATCTGGCTTCGAATTTCAGGATCAAGCGTCACTTTGAGTCTCTCATCCCAGGTAGGAGCGATATAGGGGCGTGGCGTTTGGCTGCTACCTTTCTGACTGCGCACCCGTTTGAGCAATTGGTCGACACTCGACTCCAAATCATCGCGGCCAAGCTCATCTGTGGCCTCTTCAAAAAGAGTAAAACCATCATAAATTCGAAACACCACGCCTTGCACGCGATCATGAGTGATCGTTGACTTTTTTAAATCCACTGCGTCGGTGGTTTTCGACTTTGATTCATAATAAATGGAAGCATAGGTTCCCTCCAATTGATTTAATCGAGGGAGCAACGGTTTTAATTGTTTTAATATCGCTTGAGACTCTTTTGAGAGCTCTGCTCTTGTGCTTTGGTTATTCATGAGCTTATTTTTAGCTTATCCATGAATCGGAAGAAAGTAGATTTAAAATCGATCCAGCTCAACTATCGAGAGCTTGATTATTATATTAAACTAATCAAACCCCGTGTCGAGGGACAGGTCTTAGAGCGTCTTTATGTACCAAAGCGACCTGCATATCCGTCTGGATTTTTGAAAAACGAATTTTGTCTTCGATTCTCAGCAACTCAAACGCCTCAGCTTTTGATTCGAATTCAGCCAGGACAAACGTACTTTTGTTTTTTTTCTGGGAAACGACTTCAAGCTCAACTCGGATCAACTCAGTCTCCTTTTTTCATGAAAGCCAACTCAACGCTCAAAGGTCGACGACTCGAGTCAATTGAGCCCCTTTCGAATGAAAGAGCGGTGGTTCTCCAGTTTTCGGGAGGGGCTTATTTGGTCATGTTTCTTTTTCCAGCGCATCCCATGGCTTTTCTGTCATTACAAACAATCTCCGAGCAAACGCTCTCCTATGAGCTCTCAAGCAAGAATGAAGGACCGTCCAAGGTGCACCTTCCGAGTGGTAAAAATGCACCCAAAGACCTCAAGCTTGAACCTCAACGTTTCGATTCTTTAGAAGGTTATTTTGAACAGCTTCAAACCTTTCATCTTCAACAAGCAATCGCGATACGTCTGCAGCGCCTTCAACGATTGTTAAAAAATCAAGTCACTCGAGCAAGAAAAAAAATTACAACCTATCAAAAAGGTCTTGATCAGATTAAACATCAGCCAGATTTTTCAGAAATAGGTCACTTCTTAGAAGCCAATCGGCATCATTTGGCTGCCTCCCGTGTTGATCAGGATCATCAGCTAGTGATTCATGACGAAATTACAAACAAGATCAGAAGAATTCCTATTTTAAAAGGTGTGAGTCTTTCAAAACTTCCAGGTGCCTATTTTGATCGAGCTAAAGAGCGACAAGTTAAGAAAAAGCAACTTGAGCAGTGGGTGAGTGAGGCAAGAAAAGCTCTGAAGCAATCCCTCTTCGATCTAGAACAAGAGGTCTTTAACTTAGAGGAACTTGAGGCTTTAGAAAAAAGAGTTGGAATCTCACACGAAAAAATTGACGCTAAAACTGAAAAACGTCTTAAGAACCATCCTGGTAAACGGTATCTTTCGAAAGAGGGTTTAAATCTCTTTGTCGGTAGAAATCGAAAAGAAAATCAAGAGCTCACGTTTAAATTTGCTCATGGAAACGATCTTTGGCTTCACGTCAGAGGGCGCCCAAGTGCTCATGTCATTGTCAGTATTCCTCGAGGAAAATCCGCCTCTTTGGAAACTCTTCTAGACGCAGCTCATCTAGTCCTGCATTACTCCAAAGGAAAACATTGGGGCAAAACGGAAATTGACTACACTTTTAAGAAAAATGTTCGACGGATCAAAAAAACAAATGAAGTTTCCTACTCTCAAGCAAAAACACTCTTGGTAGAATTCGATTCTGATCGAATGAATCGTATTTTAGGGTCATGAGACAAAGTGTTTTACAACAAACTCGAGGGCTTGTTCTTTTGAGCTCAGTTTATTTTCTAACGTTAAATCCTCAATCGTATTTAAAATATGACTAAACTGAGGCCCTGGTTCAAATCCCAACTGAATGAGGTCTTCACCGTCAATCAGTTTTTTTGGTTTTGGGGTATTCATAAACTCTTCATATAGATTGCGACAAAATTCATAAAAAGCTAAATTCCCATCAGAGCTAAGTGCAATGATTCGATGAAGTTCAAGCAATTCAGAAAAATAGTCTTGTCTAAGCCACTTTTGGAGTGTCGCTTCACGCATTTGATAGACTTCTTTAAATTTTGAGAGCTCAGAAATATACAACACTACTTTGTGAGTGGTGTGAGTATCTAATTTGAGTCGCTTACAGATTTTTTGAATGTAAAAAAGATTATCTCTTTCTAGTAAAGTCGATGGATTTTTTGGGTCTCTGACAGTTGGGTTCGGCTTTTTAATTTCATGAAGTAAAACTGACCATGCCAATGCTTTTGACTTCTCTTTGATTTTTGAAAAAAGCTCTAAGCTTGCAATCGTATGACTCCAGGCACTTTCTTCAGAGTGGCTTTCTGCTGGGTGTGCTAAACTTTTTAGCCACTCAATTTCTGGGATCATTTCCAAAATGAGATTCGTCTCAGAAAGCATCCGAATCGCGTGGTGAGGAGCTGGCCCGGTGAGCATTAGGTTCATTTCCTGTTGAACCCTTTCTTTGCTGACCTTCCCAAGAAGTCTAAACCGTTTTTTGATTGCTCGATAGGTTTCAGATTCAATTTCAAACTGAAGTGATGTTGAGAACCTGACCGCACGAAGAAGTCGCAGTGCATCTTCCTGAAAACGGTCTGTAGGATTGCCGATAGCACGAATCAGCCGTTGGTGAAGATCTTGAAGGCCTCCAGTCAGATCTAAAATTCGTTGAGTCTTCGTGTCATAGTACAGAGCGTTGATCGTGAAATCTCTTCGCTTAGAATCTTCAATTGGACCCTTAAAGGTCACCTTTTTAGGATGTCGATGATCTAGATAAGCCTGGTCTTCTCGAAACGTTGTGATTTCTACGACAGAGTCTTCAATGGGAACTTTGATCACTCCAAATGCTTTGCCGACTGTGATGGCATTAGGAAATAGTTTTACTAAAGTATCGGGCTTCGCGTCTGTTGCGATATCATGATCTTT
>CAYLWK010000299.1:0-4411 GCA_964387255.1 uncultured Oligoflexia bacterium | reverse complement strand
AGATTGGTTTGTGACCACAAAGAGTAAGTACCCGTGAGTTTTCAGGGACTCGAGCGCTGCCACAACATGATCAAACAATTCTAGTTGATTTGGATCATTTAAATAGCCAGGATCACGATTTAAGGTTCCATCACGATCTAAAAAAACCGCACGAGCCAGGCCTGGAGTGGTTCGTTGCACTGGGTCCTTCTGAGAGTTTCCATTCGACTGATAGGGTGAGGAATTGGCGTTTGCCATTGGGCGGACGTTAACATAAGATGTGGTTTTGTAAAAACTAAAGCTTTGCTCATGAATTCTTTACTAAAACTCAAACCATATATTCGCCCATTTTTAGGTACTTTGGCTCTCAGTGCGTTGCTTGGCATTCCATTGGCTCTCCTTAGAGCCAGCCCAGTGCCTTTAGTGAAATTCTTGGTCGATGACCTTCTTGTGAGTCGGGACAGTTCAAAGCTTTTGCTATTTCCCGCACTTGTGATTGCTGTATTTGGCTTAAATTTTATTATCCGCTTTTTTCACTATTATCTTTTGAGAAAAGTGATTGTCAAAGTAAACCAAGCGCTTAGACTCGATCTCTACCGACATGCCCTAGATTTATCAGCAGATCATTTTTCTAAAAAAAGTATCGGTGAGTTTATCTCACGAGTTGGCTCAGACCCTCAACATGTTGATGGAGGTCTATCGACCATCAATATCATTGTCAGGGAACCTCTGACATTTACTTTTTTGTTTGGATACGCCCTTTACATAAACTGGCAACTCACTCTCATCATGGTGACGATCCTTCCTTTTCTTGCCTGGGTTTTTGTGATGACAGGTAAATTTCTGAAGCGCTACATTCACCGTCTTACTGAAGAAAATGCAAAGATTTTTTCCTCATTGCAAGAAACATTTTCTGGAGTTCGAATTATAAAAGTTTTCCAACTCGAATCTTACCTAAAAGAAAAATTTTCAAAAAAAGTGAGTGACTTCTCGGATCAAGCCTTAAAAATTGCCAAAGTCCAAGAAGCTTCACCACCCATGATTGAACTAGCAACGGCTTTTGCGATCGCTGGGGTGATCTTTTTTGGTGGATCCAAGGTACTTGCCAACGAAATGACATCAGGTGATTTGATGGCTTTTTTCACAGCCTTCGCACTCATGATGGACCCTATTCGAAAGCTAAATGATGTAAATATTAAAATTAATCAAGCTGCAGCAGCTTGTGATCGTATTTTTGACCTCTTTCAATGGCACTCGAGCGTGAAAGAATCAAAAAATCCTATTCATTTTGAGAAATTTTCTCATGAAATTGAGTTTAAATCTGTACACTTTGCCTACCCAGACGAGCCAAGCAGAGAGGTTTTAAAGGATATTAGCTTTAAAATTCCAAAGGGAAAAGCAGTAGCCCTAGTGGGTCAAAGTGGATCAGGAAAAAGCTCTATCGCTCAGTTACTTCCTCGCGTTTTTGATGTAACTGCAGGAGGAATTTTTATTGATGGAAACAATATCAAGGACCTGAAGATAGCTGAACTTCGCGGGCTCATTTCAGTCGTGAGTCAAGACATCTTCCTATTCAATGATACAATTCGAGAAAATATTCGCTGTGGAAAACTTGATTGCACAGAAGAAGAGCTTATCCAAGCTTCAAAACTTGCTCATGTGACAGAGTTTGTGCAGCATCTTCCCAAAAATTTCGATACAATTGTAGGAGACCGCGGCGCAAAACTTTCAGGAGGCGAAAAACAACGTCTTTCAATTGCTCGAGCATTTCTTAAAAACTCACCCATTTTGATTCTTGATGAAGCCACTTCAAATCTTGATGCCTCTTCAGAAAAGGCAGTCCAAACAGCGCTTGATCAACTCATGAAGAATAAAACGACGTTAATCATTGCACATCGACTTTCAACGATTCGAAAAGCAAGTGAAATTCTAGTCATTCGTGAAGGAAAAGTAGTCGAAACTGGAAACCATGAACAACTTCTACAATTGGGTGGAGAGTACGCACATTTTCAATCACTCAGTCATTAGCTAGATCCTGAATATATCCTTAAGTAGCGACTTGAATCACAATTTTACCAAACACATCCCGACCTTCTAAACGATTCAACGCTTGAGGAACATCCTTAAAATCATAAGTAGAATCAATCACGGGGGTTAGCTTTTTTTGTTTTACCAGAGAAACGATTTCATTCAGATCATCAAATTCACCCATTGTTGACCCCAAAATAGACAAGCTTTTAAAAAAAATAGGCTTTAAATCCAAAGTCACTTGAGATCCGCTAGTAGCACCACAGGTCACCAATCGACCACCCCAGTCTAATGCCCTCAATGAGGATTCAAGAGTGGATTTTCCAACATGATCAATGGCTACGTTCACGCCACGGATCCCTTCTTTCTTTTTAATCTGCTGGAACTCTGAACGAAAATCCTGTGTCGTGTACTGAATACAATAATCCACTCCGAGGGCTTTTGCCTTTTTGACTTTCTCTTCAGAGCCAACTGTTGTGATAATTCGAGCACCGATTGATTTTGCAAACTGGATGCAAGCCACGCCGACTCCACTTCCTCCCGCTTGAATCAATATCCATTCGTTTTTTTTTAACTGAGCTTTTCGTGTGATCATTTGATAGGCAGTAATATATGCAATCGGAAGTGCTGCTGCAGTCTGCGCATCTAAGCCGCTACGATTCACTAAATTTTCAGGAGAAACTGCAATCCACTCCGCTAAACCACCGTCGCGTGTTTCCCCAATCAGTCCAAAAGGATGCTTTTTACCAGTAACGGAGTCGACCAAATCCTCACCTTTTAAAATGGGGTTGATCACCACTTTAGTCCCCTTAGGGAAGCCGTCCAAGCCTGTTTCTTCTGCAATTTCTCCACTCACGTCACAACCCAATATCATCGGTAAAGGAAAAGCGTGCCCCTCCACACCATTTCGAACCCAAAGATCCAAGTGATTCAGACCTACTGCTTCTACTTTTACTTTTACTTGACGATTATGTGCACGCTTTAATTCAAGTTCTTCCAATTGGACTGCTTTTGGACCGCCGTGTTGTTTCACTACCCAAGCCTTCATAGGGTCTATTAGTAACTTAATTTTTTTAGAATGAATATGCTGTTTCACCTAAAAATTCACCGTGTTAACCTTTTGTCATGTCGAAAAAATGGTGGACACTTGGGGCCGTGGGTTGCGGCACCTTCATGGCTGCTCTTGATGCGGGAATTGTGAATGTTGGACTTCCAACACTTCAACGCCAATTTAATACGAACTTGTCTCATGTGAGCTGGGTGATTGAATCTTATTTTCTAGTCATTACCTGCCTCCTGCTTCCCTTTGGCCGGATTTCAGATGGTTATGGAAGAAAGAAAATTTTTGGATTGGGTTTTTTAGTCTTTACTTTGGGCTCATTGCTTGGAGGGCTTTCACTCAATCTTCTCATGCTCATAGTGTCTCGGATGATTCAAGCGATGGGGGCAGCGATGCTCATGGCAAATGGGCCTGCGATCATCACGGCTTCATTTCCAGAGAAAGAAAGAGGTGGCGCATTAGGGCTCCTCGCCATGGCTGTGAGTGCAGGGTTAATTTCAGGGCCCAGTATTGGCGGGATTCTTATTGGAACAGTAGGATGGCGAACTATTTTTTTAGTGAATGTTCCAATTGGACTCATTGGAAGTCAACTCGTTTACCGATATCTGAGAGACGACCCTCCTCTGAAACGACGCTTAGGGTTTGACTGGAAGGGATCCTACCTTCAGTGTGGTTTTATACTTTGCCTTATTTTCGCTTGTGACCCTCCACTTAGATTTACCACCCAACCGGAGTACAATAAGATCATACGGCTATCTCTATTTGCTTTATCAATTCCTCTTGGAATTTGGTTTTATAAAGGTGAATCACGCCACAAAGCTCCCATCTTTGACTTTTCACTTCTTAAAAATACGACCTTCTGGAGTGCTAATTTATCAGGGTTACTTCATTTCATTGCTTACTCGTCTGTCTTTGTTTTAATGCCGTTTTTTTTAGAGACTGTAAAAACCTATAATCCGGCCCAAGTAGGCCTTCTAATGAGTGTCGTACCACTTCTGATTTTAGTCGTTGCGCCACTCAGTGGTCGCCTTTCAGATCGCTATGGGAGCGTTGAGCTTTGTGCACTGGGAGCCGGAGCAACTTTTCTTACTCTTTTCTTAATGTCCGGTATCATTGGTCCTGGAATTGGAGAGGCCACCTCTCAAACAAGTATTGTTTTTTATCTCGGACTCGTGGGTTTAGGTTTAGGACTATTTCAATCTCCGAATAATAACGCTATTATGAGTAGTGTGCCTAAGCAAAAGCTGGGGGTAGCATCAGCATTGCTGGCAACACTTCGCAATTTAAGCTTGGTCTTAGGGTCTGCGATTTGTACTGAAATTTTTGCATGGCAAAAAGAAGCAA
>CAYLWK010000298.1:0-2827 GCA_964387255.1 uncultured Oligoflexia bacterium | reverse complement strand
TAGAGATTCTGTGTGTAACGAAGAAGGTGTGGATAGTCTTGGATACGCTTCCAGTTACATTTAAAATGAGTCACGTAGACTAAGTCAAATCTAAGAAGAGTGGGGATGAGTCTTAAGTCGGCTTCAGTAAGATCATCTCCACAAAGATAAGTATTCGTTTCAAGATGCTCGTTTAGTTCATTTAATGTCTTGAAAAGATCGGATGACGCTTCATCATAAGCCTCTTGAGTTTTTGAAAATCCGCATCGATAAACGCCGTTATTCACGGTGTGGTAGATTTTTTCATTCCATTGATCGATCGTTGATTGAAGTGCTTTTGGATAAAAGTCACGATTGTTTTGCGTTAGCTCATTAAAAGCTGAATTAAAAATACGAATAATCTGAGAGGATTCATTATTGACGATGGTTTCATGTTTTTTATCCCAAAGCACTGGCACCGTCACGCTGGTTGTGATCTTAGCGTCTGCTTTTAAATAAATTTCATAGAGGTTTTTTTTGCCATATAAATCATCTTTCGTGGAGCCAGGAAAGGATGGATCAAATTGCCAGCCTTGGGAGAGCATATCGGGGTGGACCACACTAACTGAGATGTGATTCTCAAGAGATTTTAAAGATCGATAGATTAAACAACGAGTGGCCCAAGGGCAGGCATAGCCTACGTATAAATGATACCGGTTTGACTCGGGTTGAAAGCGAGGATGATCCTTTGAAAGAGTCTCTAAAAAAGTCCTGGGCTGTCGATCATATGCCCCTTTTGAATCACTTTGTATAACAGAGCCTTGAGTCCACTTACCGTCGATCAATTTTCCCATCGCTGTCTCCTAAAAGTTCGAACGTAACATAAGTTTAAAGTCCGATGGTTGATCAAAATAAGATCTTAATCAAAGACGCTGATATTATCACGTTATCGTGATTACCTTTTCTGTAGAATTTTCGTTGATTTGACAAAGTTATCGAATGAGGGAATAGTCGTCGAGATGTGGTTCTGGGGGAATCGAAGATACGGTAGCGTTCGTTTTAGGAATGTTCAAAAGGGGCTTCCGGCTGGCGCTCTGGTTTGTGCTTCGCTGATGTTCGTGGCCTTTCAGTGGGATGGCCTCGTCTTGGCGTCTCATCAACCACGTTTGGACGATGTCGAAAAGGCCCGCTTTTTATTTCAAAAGCTCAAAAAAGAAAAAGCTAAATTTGAAGAATTGGAACGATCGGACGAGAAGGCTCTTTTTTGGAGTGAAAAAGAGCTTCGAGCACACATCGAGCAGCTTCAGTTTTTGACTAGGCTATTTACGCATAATGACCAAGCGCGTGATTTAGTGACAGATGATGACGACGCCAGAATTCGAGAGTCAGTTCCTGAGATTGAATCGTGGTATCGAGTTGTACTAAAAAAAGGAAATAGGAAATCAATTGCGCTCGAATCATTAAGGTGGCTCCATTATTTTTATCAACACCCAAACGTTTCCAATCGACTTCGCAAGGAAGTGAATGAAAACATCGAGCGAGAACTTAAGATTTCATGGGAAGGGCTTCATCCACAAAATAGAGCTATGGATGACAATGCTGCATTTTTTAAAGACCTCTATCTCTATCAATACTCGAATGCAGTTTTACCTTATATTAAAAGGTTAGCTTTTTACTATCTCGCCAATGGCGATTGTCGTTCACTAGTTTCTCTTTTGTATATGACGGATCAGGGCTATCGTTGGACATCCAAAGACCAAAAATTAGCCACTTCTCTCTTGGTTTGTGCGCTGGCTCAGAAACGAGTGGGCCTTTGGGTGATTGGAAAACTTGAAAGGCAGTATCTTGAAGCATTTTATCGAGATTTTTCCAAGAAAAAAGAATTTCAGAAGTGGATTGCGAAGAACGAAAAAACAACGATTGATGTCTTTTCGGATGAATCGGACCCATCCGCTGATTTGGTTGGTCGATTGATTAAGCGAGCAGTGAGGCGTTATCACTTAAATCAGCAACCTAAAAGAAATTACCCTTGGGGCAGGTTTGAAGCGAATGAAAAACACTATCAGCTTGAAAACTCATGGAGCTTTCAAGGGAGTCGCGCCTACGGATTAGTTTCTGAAATTGCTAGCCAGGAGGATTCTGCCCGCGAGATCTATTTGGCTATCTATGATACTCGACGAGATCAGCTTGATCGACTCATCTACCTGGGCCGGTATGCTTCAGCTAGAAGTCTAGTTTTTCATTTTCAAGACCCAAGAATTGTAATCTTTGATGTTCAAGCTCATTTTGTGCGTTACGAAAGTAGAAACTCATATGAACCCTCCCTTCACTTTGAAGTGAGTCATCGTGTTTTTAATCGATTTGGGAACCGTCTGAATCCAAATCTCATCAATGCCTCTGAGGTCATAACTAAGAGACATGAAGCTATTCTCTACCCTGCTGCGATTGAAGAAGTCTTTCGCTCCCTTCAAATCAATATTTTTACTCATGCAAGCTCAGAAATCAGTCGATTCGGTAGAAGTACCATTCCGTTTTTAGTTGAGGAAATTCAATCTAAATCTTCGATAAGACGGGGATTTGCTTTAATTGCCTACGCCGAGCAGATGAGGCGATCTCCTGGAAAAGCTGGTTTTGTGATTGACTATCTTTTTGATCGAAGTTTGTTTGTACGAAACAAAGCTGTAGAAGCACTTGCTCAATTTGACTCTATCCCCAAAAGATATCAGAAGAAAATAGATCAAGCGTTTGATTTTTCGCATGCGCATTGGCAAGAGGTTGATCCAGTGACGGTTTCAGAAGAAAATGCGTCGCCCCATTTGTCTGCAGAATTAAGTGTGCAAAGTGTTCAAGCTACATTTGCTTACTACGA
>CAYLWK010000297.1:0-9947 GCA_964387255.1 uncultured Oligoflexia bacterium | reverse complement strand
TCTCTCTGAGGTCTTCGGGATAGTCCTGATCTAAAAGCACGAATCGAACAGGGCCCATTTCAAGTTCCCGCCAAGAGGCACTGCCGGCCCAAAGCCAAAAACGCTCTGAGAAGTTCATTGGCCCCCCAGTTAAATGAAACTCGATAGCTGGAGCTGCTTGAGAATGATCTGAATGACTTTCAAAAAACGAAACATCCGCTTCAGCATGGGCAATGAATCGTGTGATCCTAAGATCACCATTTAAAATTGAGAACGGACGAAATGTCGCATTAGGAGCAACCCAAGGAACCTTCATTTTTTCTGTTCGTCCATCTTCAAATGTCAGGTAGAGAACAGGGCCCGGAAGTTCAACAAGTGCTGAACGTTCATTTTCTTCAACCACTAAAGAGCCGTCTAGCCCAAATTTCTGAGTGACTAAGGAACCATAGAGTAAAATTAAAATCCCAAGATGCGCGATTAAAAAAGGAATGTGCTTTCGTTTCCAAGGCAATCGGCTTAATGCCACAGAAAGAATATTGATGCCTAAAAGGCCTAATAAGGCATTAAACCACACCGTTTGATAAACCCAGTACCGTCCCGTTTGAATGTCATAAAGCGACTCGACGATCGTACCCGCTGCAAGGGCTGCCGCTAGAAGTAAAATCACGCACACTGCTAAACGCAATGACGCTAGAAAATGGAAAATTTTTTTCCACATACTGGACCTCGTGGACGAATGTTCGCTACTTCGCAAGCGGAGGCAATTCTAACGCAATCGTCCGCGCCCGATCTGCAGTAGTTCCTGCAGCCGGAATCACGGGAATGCCTGCAAGCGCTAACACTTGTTTTTGCACATACCGCTCACGCTCTAAATAATCATTCGGCAAGTTTTGACGATGCGATTTCTCGTCAAAAATTCGATCATAAATTTTTTTTCTAAACAGCCCAGCATTTCTACCCACTGCAAACTTTGCCATTTTTCGTAACTTTCGAGCAAAAAACCAACCTTGACGTTGACCAGGGCCCGTCATGTCCACCAAAAGATCTACCGATTGGGGCGAGCTCACTCCGACCGGCTTTCCTGCCGTCGTCATGAAAAATACCGCTGCATCGGGATAAGCAAGCAATGCTTTTTGCCTCAATGCCTCCACATCTAAAACAATTGCTCGCGAAGAAAGCACCACTAAGATAGTTCGAACCCCTGAAACACGCTGATCCTGAAGATCTCGAAAATCTGCTAAATTTAAAAGTGAGGCAGCCGTGTCTGGATCTTGAGTTGTCTTCAACTCATCATCAGACACAATTCCTTTTGGCTTTTCAGAGCCCATAGGGTTTAGTTTTCCATCAGTGCGAGTCTTGCTGTCGTTGTTAGCCATAAGACGGAAGTTACCAAAATTTGAATAGAAAGCCTATCGCTTTCCTTTTTGCATCTGTCGAAGCATTTGCATGGCTTGCTGCATTTGAGCATTCCGTTGAGCCGAACCACGTCCTCGAGCAGGTCCGCCGCCTCCACGCCGCTGAACTTGGCTCATCATAGCTTGCATCTGACTCATTGCAGAATTCATATCTTTAGCCCCTGGAAAAGCCATTTTCATCATTTGTTCACTTGCCTTTTTTAATTTAAAAAAGAAAAAGATGTTCCCTGCAGTGAGCAGTGCCACAAAAACCCAACTGATGATAACCCAAGTTCCCATAGTCATTTTTTATCCTTACTTGTTGATCTTATTTTTGGTTCCGCTTTCAGATGAATGAGGCCTGTCTTGTACTTTTTCACTACAAGATCAATCATCACACCCGTGTTTGAGAGGGTTTTAGCGTAATTTGATGCCGTGAGCAATCATCATCGATCTCTCTTCTCTTCATCAGCGACTAAAAAGACCCTCTCATGGCCACTGAGGAACGCCCTCGGTGCTTTTAGGGTGAAGCTTCCCGTCTCCAAAACAGACCTTACAAAAACGATCAGGAACCCAGCTCGCTTCAAATGTCCCTCGATCGTCTCTCAGGTAGTAAAACGGTGTGAGCGACCATGCCACGGCCATACGATAAAATGCTTCTTGACTCGTTGGAACCTCAGGCAATGGGAAGTCAAACCGCAAGACCATGGTGTTAGGGAAAAACGGCTTCCCTAACACTTTATCTTTTTCAATGGGAAGTCGAGCAGCGTAGCAACTTAATCGCGAGCGTTTGACGTCGCTCCTTAATGGTTTCCAGCCTTGGTTTGTCGAAGAACCCTCATTTTTCGACGAAACGATTTGGGTCTCATTTGCCTGAAAGAAAAACTCACGGGGCACGGGAATCGACTTTAAATTTTTCACAAGACATTGAGGTGTCTCATCCTCATCGACTCGAAGTTTAAAATAAGGGCGACTTGTCATGACTAGCTCATATTCAATACGTTGTTTTTTTTGAATTGACGCCAAACACGCTCGGACTACTTGATCATTCCATTGAGCATAGAGTGACTTTGCAGGTTGGCAGTCAAAACTCTTGTCTGGGAGCGACGGCTGGGATTGATAGTCTACTCCACCAGGCCCCACTTCAGGATCTGCTGGAGTCGTTTGAGGCCTTCGCACTTGAATGGGACTTGCTAAAATTGACTTTAAATAAAATCGATTCTTTTGATCCTCTGCCCATGCCGTTTTAGTCGCGGGGGCTAGTGTGATCAGGCTTAGAAAAAGGATCCAACTGAGAGACTTCCTCATAGGCTTTTATCATCGCATCTTGGGTCTTTTCCATCAAATCATTCACATCATTTTTCGTCAGACCTGTGGTTGGGATCGGATCAACAACCTTAATGTAGAGCGTTCCAGGACGGATATGCTTTGATGGGTAGTGATATAAGCGCTTCAAGGGAGCGCAGACAACGGGCACAATTGCCGCTTGTGCATCAATGGCCAGATGAAAGCCTCCTTTTTTGAAAGGAAGAAACCCGTCTCCTTGAACGTTTCGTGTGCCCTCAGGAGCAATGGCCACTGAAACTTGATTCGTCTTCATGTAGCGGCTAATTTTGGACAATCGAGCAATCGAGTCTTCTCGATTTTTCCGATCGATGAAAAGCTGGTTCGATCCCCACATTAAAAGATTAAATATCGGAACCCATTGAATCTCTTTCTTCACCACAAGCGTCACATCATTCGGGACATAACTACCATAAGTCATGACATCGAGCATGCTTTGATGTTTTCCCATGAACACTAACGGAGGTGCTTGGTCTAAAAAATGCTTTTGAAGATACACGACCCGGATGCCGATGATCTTTAAAACACCCCAACTGGCAAGCTCGGTTGCAACTTTAAAGTTTTTTCGATTCCCCCACCGAAAAAAACACAGCATCGCTCCAAGAAAATAGGCAATCAAAAACCAAAGAATGACTAAAATAAGTTTAAAATAAAAAACAACTTTCATGATGATTTCAAATAAGATCTGATTTTACGTTTAGGGTTTGGTTTCCTATTTGCAAAATACGCCTGAAGGTATTTTGACGAAAAGGGTCGATTCATTTTTTTCGAAAGCCACTCACTCACATGAGCAAGACCTTCCAAATCGACCCCCGTTTTTACTTTCATTCCATGAAACATATAAACGAGATCCTCTGTTGCTAGGTTTCCAGTCGCTCCTGGAGCAAACGGACACCCTCCTAAACCTCCTGCTGAAGAATCAAAGACTCGAATACCAAGGTCATAGGAACGAAGCGCATTTGCTAGTGCCGTTCCACGAGTGTCATGAAAATGTAGTGCAAGTTTTCGAGGGGCATGTTCTCGTAGGAGGGGTTTCAAAAGCCGCTCAACCGAGCCCGGGGTTGCAACGCCAACCGTATCCCCTACGGAAACCTGAAAACACCCCATCTCAACCAAAGACTCAATCACACGCCGAGAACGATTTGGTTTAACTTCACCTTCAATAGGACAGCCAAAAGCCATTGAAACATAACCACGCACCTGTATTCGATTTCGTTTTGCTTCTTTCACAAGCGTTTTGAACCGACTCAATGACTCTTGAACTGACATGCCAATATTTCGTCTAACAAACGAATCCGTAGTTCCGGTGAAAACAGCAATCTGTTTGACTCCTGACCGAATGGCTCGCTCGAGCCCTCGTTCATTGGCCAACAACGCCCACGCTTTTGTCCCGTTTTTGAGTTTCAACTTTCGAGAGCGAATCGCTTCAAATAAAGCATCTGTGTCTTTCATTTGAGGAGCTCGATCCGGACGAACAAATAAACCTGCTTCAATTTCTTTTAAGCCAACTTGACTCAATTTTTGAATAAACGTTTTCTTTGTGGCGAGAGAAATTTCTCCCTTTTCATTTTGAAGCCCATCGCGTGGACCTACTTCAAAAATCTGAACACGACTCATGAACCAGAGGTCTCCTTTGAGAAGTCGAGAAGTAAGTCACCCGGAGACACCTGTTGCTCGGGTTTAACATGAATTTTTTCGACTCGGCCCTGACAGGGCGCTTTAATCGCAAATTCCATTTTCATGGCCTCGATGAGAACCAGTGATTCTCCTGATTCTACCTCTTTTCCAGAAGCGACCAAGACTTTTCTCACTTTCCCAGGAAACTGAACAACGAAATCGGTGTCCGTATCCGCTTCAGCCTCTCCATAGTGGCTTTGAATCAAAGAGCCGTACTGACTTTCTCCATTAATCTGAGCCCAAAGCTGATGGGCTTTTTGAAGTCCTACGCCCCGAATTCGAGTCTTTTTTCCATCGGCTAATTTTATGCTTAAAATCCACCATCCTCCGGGTCTTTGCTCTAGCTTTGTGGAGACTCCATGAAAGTTTTTTTCAAGCTCAAAAGTTTTTGCTCCAAGCTGCACTTTTCGTTGCCTCATTCGAGCCTCCCGGAATTCATTTTCCATGGAGAGGGATACGTCGCTTGCGACTCTTGTCCATCACCGGTGGCGTTCGCACATAAAGAAGAAGTGAATGTTAAAAGCTGCTCTAAATACTCTGAAGAAGGTGACTTCATAATGTTGTGGCAGTTTTCATCCAGATACCGCGTGTGAAACGCTAAATTTTGAACGGCTGGCTCATCACATAGGTTTCTTAAAAACTGAAGGTTATGTCCAACCCCTAAAATCACAGTCTCCTCGAGTGCAAATCGCAACCGCTCGATGCAATGCTTTCGATCCACTCCCGTCACAATAAGTTTAGCTAGCATGGGATCAAATCCAGTTCCAATCACCTGTCCTTGCTCAATGCCACTATCGATGCGAATTCCTGCTCCTGTCGGCCAAATCAAACGCTCAATTTTACCAGGTGACGGCATAAACTGATGACTTGGATCTTCCGCATACACCCGCACTTCAATACTATGTCCCAAAGGCACTTCAGGGACTTTTGGAAGAGAGAAGTTTTTAGAATCCATTCCTAGTTGAAGTTGAAGTCGCACTAAATCCAATCCACTCACTGCCTCAGTCACTGGATGTTCAACTTGAAGTCGAGTGTTCATCTCTAAAAAATAAAAGTTTTGTGTTTCATCCATTAAAAACTCAACCGTGCCCGCACTCCGGTAGGAAGTCGCCGCTACTAACTTTAGTGCAGCATCAAATAACCCTTTTCTAGTTTCATCACGAATGCCACTTGCGGGGGCTTCTTCCCAGACTTTTTGATGTCTTCTTTGTAAGGAACAATCTCTTTCAAAAAGATGAACTCCGTTCCCTTTCCCATCACCAAAAATCTGAACTTCAATATGCCTAGGCTTTTGGATGCATTTTTCCAAAAACAAAGCTCCGTCTCCAAACGACGCTTTGGCCTCGGCCGAAGCGCTCTCAGCAGCCATCTCAAGCTCCTTCTCTTCAGTCACCACTCGCATTCCCTTGCCCCCACCCCCTGACGAAGCCTTAAGAAGAAGGGGGTAACCAATTCGAGAAGCTTCTTTTTTTAGCTGCCCAGAATCTTTCACGATGGCCCACGGTAACGTGGGAACCTGATTTTTCTCAGCAAAACGTTTTGCTGAGATTTTCTCTCCCATGAGTTCCATCGTTTCTGCTCGAGGTCCTAGAAAACCTAGTTTTTCAGCCTCAGTTTTTTGAACTAATTCCGGACGTTCAGATAAAAAACCATAACCCGGATGAATCCATTGTGAATTCGACCGCTTTGCTGCTTCGACGATAGCGTGAACATCAAGATAAGAAGTCACTTCTTCAACCGCAGAAGCGTAGGTCACATGCCGTGCATTCCAATCCGCTTTGGTTGCAATTCCAACAGGCTCCAATCCTAGTTCCCGTACAGACTGAAAAATACGACAGGCTATTTCTGAACGATTAGCCACCAATACTCGGGATGATTTCACTTCAAGCACTCCACTGAGGTTTTCTCTTTTCCAAAAAGGCTTTGACTCCTTCTTGACCTTCCTCTGAAGTCCTCAAAGTGGCCAAGTCCTCTGCATAATCAAAGACACTTTTATTTTCTGAAGACTCATTTAAAAATGCCTTGGTAAAGCGAGATGCATTCGGTCCAGTGAGTCGAATCTGATCAAGAATTTTTAATTTTGCCTGTTTTAAATCATTCGAACTTTCTACCAATTGATGAACCAGTCCGAGCTGATAGGCTTTAGACGCGTCAAAAACTTCTGCAGTTAAAAACAAAGCTTTTGCGTGGGCTTTGCCTATTTTAGCAATCACATAAGGACTGATCACAGCTGGAGCTAGGCCAAGTTTGACTTCACTGAAACAAAATTTGGCTTTTTTTTCAGCAACAACATAGTCGCAAACGCTCAACACACCTAAGCCTCCACCAAAAGCAGCCCCTTGAACACTCGCAATCACTGGAAGTGGACAAAGACGAATCGCTTCAAACATTTGAGCAAGCTGACGTGTGTCTTTTAGATTCTCCTCCCGGCTCAGGGTAACCGAACGCTTCATCCAATTTAAGTCCCCTCCAGCACAAAAGGACTTTCCTTTGGCTTGAATCACAACAACTCGATAAGATTTCCAGGGTTTCGGTGGTGACTCAAAAACTTGAGTGATCGATAAAATGGTTTCCTCATCAAACGCGTTGCGAACTTGCGGACGATTCAACTCTAATTGAAGGATATCACCCTCAGAATCAACTGATACGACGCTAGGATTCGTCATTCCCCTATCTCCTTAAATTTGCTTCTTTTGACTATCAGAAAAAACCATTTCCGACTATCGTGGTTTTCATTCTTCCTTTTGACAAAATTAATAGGACAAATTACCACAAAGACTATGCCAGTATTAAAGTCTAAGATCAGCACAACAAGCGATGAATTTAAAAAAAATCAAGGCCATCATCAACGATTGGCAGATGAGGTCAAAAAAGCACTTCACTTGCATACTCAAGGAGGGAGTGAAAGCGCTCGAAAACGCCATCAAGAGCGTGGCAAGCTTTTAGCTCGCGATCGGATTGAAGCCCTTTTAGATGAAGATTCAAGTTTTCTGGAACTCTCTCCTATGGCAGCTCATGAAATGTATGATCAGCAGGCTCCCTGTGCGGGCATTGTGACGGGCATTGGCTTGGTTCACAATCAAGAAGTCTTAATCATCGCAAACGATGCAACTGTCAAAGGGGGGACTTACTTTCCTATGACAGTAAAAAAGCACCTACGTGCCCAAGAGATTGCTCAAGAAAACCATCTCCCATGTGTCTATCTCGTCGACTCTGGAGGTGCTTTTTTGCCGCTTCAATCAGAGGTTTTTCCGGATCGTGAACACTTTGGAAGAATTTTTTATCATCAAGCACAGATGTCGGCTCAGGGCATTCCACAGATTTCGGTGGTGATGGGTTCGTGCACAGCAGGCGGCGCTTATGTTCCAGCAATGAGTGATGAATCGATTATTGTAAAAGATCAGGGAACCATTTTCTTGGGAGGTCCTCCACTTGTGAAAGCGGCTACCGGTGAATTGGTGACTGCAGAAGAGCTTGGAGGAGGCGAAGTTCACTCAAAGGTTTCAGGGGTCACCGATCACTTGGCAGAAAACGATGAACATGCCTTAATTCAAACTCGAGACATCCTAGCCCAGCTCAATCGAACTCAAACCCATCGCTTTGGAGATTTCGTTCACCGCCAAAGCCCCGAGGATCCACTCTATGATCCCAGTGAAATTGAAGGCGTGATTCCACAGGACCATCGAAAACCGTTTGATATTCGAGAAATCATTGCACGACTTGTGGATGGATCTCGTTTTCAAGAATTTAAAAAAAATTATGGAACGACGCTGGTTTGTGGATTTGCCCATATTTGGGGCTATCCAGTTGGAATCATTGCAAACAATGGTATTCTTTTTAGTGAAAGTGCTTTAAAAGGGGCTCACTTTATTGAGCTTTGTTGTCAGCGCGACATTCCTCTTGTCTTTTTACAAAACATCACTGGTTTCATGGTTGGAAAGCAGTACGAAAATGGAGGGATCGCCAAAGATGGCGCTAAGCTCGTGACTGCTGTTTCGAATGCTTCAGTGCCGAAGTTTACTATGATTGTTGGAGGAAGCTTTGGCGCTGGTAATTATGGCATGTGTGGTCGAGCCTTTCAGCCTCGCTTTCTTTGGATGTGGCCCAATGCTCGAATCTCAGTGATGGGTGGTGAACAAGCCGCTGGGGTGCTCTCACAAGTAAAAGCAGAGCAGCTAGAAAAGAAAGGGCAATCACTGAGTGATGCTCAAATTGCGGAAATAAAAAAGCCTATTCTAGGTCAATATGAAACTGAAGGGCATCCTTTCTACAGCACGGCTCGTCTTTGGGATGATGGGATCTGTCTGCCGTCACAAACACGCACCTACCTCTCACGAGCACTTTCTGCAAGCATGCATGGACCTTACACAAAAACCCGATTTGGCGTCTTTCGAATGTGATGAAAAAGATTAGTTTTCTGAAGCTAAGGAACGTTCAATAGAAGAAGAGGCCGATTCAGGATAAGTCGACAGACGCTTTTCATTGATCTCTTCAGGAGTCACGACCATGGCCCAAACAGCCATGCCGATACCGACTAAGATCATGATTGGCAAAAGCAGTTTCCGAAACACGTCAAACCCTCCACTTAAGACTTAGTGTCCCAAAAATAATGCACTTAGTCAATCTGACTGTTTCTCTAAATGCCTGAAATTAATGATTTTTTATTTTTTTCTAGGTTGATTTAAATGCCCTTTAAAAAGCTCAAAGAGTCTCTTTGGGAAGCGTAGCGGAGTCTTTGGATGGCTTTTTTTGCACTCACCCATTCATAAGCATCATGTTCTTTCGGATCGACTTGGATGGGCGGCTTAACTTTAAGGTAGAGCACAAAAACTGCTTCTGTGACTTGACCTTGGTAGAATGGGCGGTTTACTTCAAACTCAAGTGATCGAAGCGGTCCGTCAGGCACCCCATCGATTCCGGTCTCTTCTCTGAGCTCTCTTTGGGCCGCTTGAATTCCTGACTCTCCAGACTCCACCCAGCCCGTAATAGGTTGCCATCCCCCACCGCGTGAGGCGATCAGTTTTAACAACAAAATCGATTGCTGACTCACAACCCAAACTTGAACTTTTGATCTCGCCATTTGAATGAGTTTACCTTAGGAAAGGGTCGAAGCTAAAAACTAAAATGATTTTGAACTGATTGGCTCGGAACAACAGCGCCTGAATCGAAATCGACTCGCCATGAGGTTTCCTCACCAGAGTTACCTAATTGTAGATAGAAATCAAATGTAGGCTTTTTACTTGGGTTACGGCGAGTGAGTCGCACCTGTAAATTTTGAGTTTGAACATTAAATAGGAACTGGTGAAGAAATTGAAAGCCTTGTTTTGAGAGCACCGCATAGGAAGGGGTTCCCGCAAAATACGCCTCAAGTAATGCCCTCGTTAGGCCCCGAATCTGGCTTGGATTTTGATTTAAAAATTCAAAACTCCCTTCAGCGGTGGCTTGAGAAAAAATTTCACTCACCCGTAGCGAGGAGGAACCTTCAACTGATGCCAGGCGGTTTAAAAAACCATCGAGGTTTGTATTGCGAAGATCGCTTTGAATTTATTCCAC
>CAYLWK010000296.1:0-3773 GCA_964387255.1 uncultured Oligoflexia bacterium | reverse complement strand
AAATGATCTTGCTGCAAGAAAGCTCATACGAAATGCATTGATTTGCTTTAAAAGGAGCTGGAGCAGTGAGGATTTTTTAGCATTGAATGAAAAGGATTTTTTGGCTGAAAAAGACTCTTATTTTTCGACTTAGCTTTTGGTTTGGGTGTGAGATCATTGAAGCTGATTTCATGGTGAGAAATGGTCATTTCTTTCACAAAATCGCTGAACCGAATCTTCCGTGCCATGAATCAAAGTATAGCGCCCATTCAGCAAAAAGTCTTGGCTCAGCGATTTTCTTGGCTTTGTTCCCAAGCTTCAATCAAAGAATCCTCAGGTTCTTTGAGATCAATCATAAAGTCATCCGAGCTGATGTCATATTCAATGACGGAGTCTAATGATCCAGGATTCTTTTTTGGAATGATTCCAGAATTAGCAGCATGCATCACCCAAATCTTATTTCCCCAGTAGTTATTCCCAAATCGAACCCCATAGCGCATTCCACTCTCAACCACCGGAGCAGCGACGCGTCCTGCTCGGTTGAGAATCTTACTTTTACCAAGAGTTTTTACGACGGGCATCAATAGCGTTGTGAAGGCAAACGACTTAAACTTTGGATTTGCTCGGATTTTCTTTCCGGTAGCCGTTTTGAAAAATTCGGTGATTCGATTATTCACCACCCCAGCGATGGCATAGCGACTTGATGAAGTCATTAAAAAGGGAAGATCACCCAACTGATAGGCGGCCCCATCTTTGGTATCTGCCCACGGAAGAGGCGAACCGTCGGTGACGCCTGCCATGAGATTGGCCCAGGCTTTCCCTACTTTAATCGAGTCAGGAAACTCTTTATTTGATTCGACAGCGGCATCCGTGTCAAAAAGCGTGGCTAAATCATAGGCTTGATCAAAAACCATTTGAGTGACTTCGTTTGCAACAGCTCCACTTGTGAATCCCACGGATGCAAAAAGTCCTGCTTTCAGCGCATAGCTTGAGAGGCGCTGGTCTAAACGAAATCCGCCTGCGCTCCAGTTACGATTATAAAATTGCCAAAGAGAGTTTGAAGATTCAGTGAGTGCGTCTTCCACCGCCTCGTTCCCGGTGCGCCTCGCAGAGTTTCTAGCTCGTTCATAGACTCGACGGCTAATGGGGCGACGGCGCATGGCTTGTCGCATGATTCTTTGAGCTTCCTGATGACTGACTCGAATGGCAGCCATGCCAGGTCGAGCTGTAGGAACGAGATGTTGCGCCGTGAGCATCTCAGCCACGGTCATTCCTTGGAGCGGTGAATCAGGAAGAGAATCCAGATAGCTTTTGGTGCCTCGTGCTACTGCACCGACACTTCCATCGATCAGTTTATTGTTGAATCTGATTGGTTTGCTGACGAGGTATTGCTCAGGATGCCAATACTGATAGCGCGGCGAGAGGAAGAAAACAAGAGCACTGTCAATTAAAAACACACACGCCACATCGACCGCGACTTGGCCAAGACGCTCATGATAAGGAATGATTTCTGAGTTTTCCAAGTTGGCAATGGTCAGCATCATCAGTCCAGAAACCTGCTCTAACACCCATTCAAAGTGGAATTCTGTAGTCTTCCAGCTAAGCTCTGGTTGAGAAAATATGGCGGATCGATATTGGCGTGGAAAATTAAAAAAACCGAGTGGACGTGTGATCGGACTCGTGGGGAGGCCCGCCACGCTTTTAGGAAATGGCACTTCAAGGGAGGGAAACTTTAAAAATGCGGATGCTCCTATTGAAAGCGTGAACGAAGTGGCTCGCTCAACGGCATTTCCAACTGTCCGCACCCCGGGAATGCGAGCAGCAGCATGCTCGTAAAGAGCTGCGGCGTGACCTGTGATGGGAGCCTGTTTGAGACTCTCTTTGACCCGATGGCCTCGGTACATGATATTCCATGTGGTCATTAAAGCTTCGTCAGAGATGACGTAGTCTTCCGCTGTCACTGGTTGCATGGTTTCGGAGATTGGGTCAAGTTTATCACCTCGAGAGCGAATCATGCGTTCGTCTCCCTCCGATAAAGCAAAGCGTTGATTCACTTGTCTTCGAATGTCTCGAGACACCCATGGATCTCGTTCTAAGGCAACTCTCATTTGCTCTCGAGTCCCACGTGAGACATTCTCATTTCCAAAATTTCGGACAATCTGATGATGAGCGAGTTTTTTAAGCCGCTGAGGTGCCATGGAGCTCTCAAATAGATCAGCAATGGGTTTGCCATCTTTTCGGATCACATAACTAATGAGTTCTCGATGATATTCATCTGCTAGATGCCGATGATAGTGAGTTCCTTGAGCTGCTCGTCGAAGTGGTGGCGCCCAATTAATGGGGTTCAACAACCCTCCTTGAAGCGGGCGATTGATCCTAACTCCCTGACGAGCCACCGTTTCCAACATCTCAGTGAGTTTAGAAATTTTAGTTGGATTCAAGAATCGACTTGCGATCGTGGCTTGAATTTCTTCAGCAGCTTTTGGGTTACTTTCTGCAAATTGTTTCCAAGTAAATGATTCGGGGATTTCTTCAATATAGCGGGGGGCAAACCTCCGGATGAGTCCGTCCACTTCATCAAAACGATTCAATAAAAAACGTGTCTCCATGAGATTGCCCACCTTTGAGGCAATCATTTCGTAAGTGGCTTCGTCTTTGATGAGCATCAAATCACGATTCAAAAACTCACTCAGGGATCGGTCCGTGTTCATTTGAAATTCTTCTAAAGACTCCAACTTCTCATACTGTCTTCTGCGGCGGAGGTAGTTTTTCCTTCCTTCAATAAAAGGGCGAAGATCTTCAAGTTCGTATTGGATTCGTCTCATTAAAAACGCTTGATAGGCTTCTCCCCGTTCCGTCATGAAGATCAGTCGATGTCTCCCCGTCTTAAGAAAACTAAGGAGTCGAGCGAGTTCTGCTGGAATCGAACCTGGATTGGCAAAGCTTTGATGTGAAATCAAAACGATCACTACAACCCAAACCGGTTTCCAGTTAAAACGGCTTTTCATTTTATCGATGCATCGATTTAAGAACACGAACCCTAATCCCTCAACACGACTTTTGCTGACTCAAGTTGAATTTTGTTTCGTTGCTGATCCCATTTCTCAAAGGCAAAACACCAGACGATCGCTTTAAGACTTTTTTTAGGGAACCCAACCCTATCCACCAGGCCGATGAAATTAGCAATTTTCTAAACGACTCGCAAGGACCCCCGCAAATTTTTTATTGATTCAGGGGTAGGGGGTTTCAAAATTGAAAAGTCAGGTTTATACGAGAGAGAGATGGCGGATAAAATGCTAAAATCACCCTTCGAAATTGGCAATGAGCCTTTTGACTTACAATCCTGGTTTGATCACCTCAATGGTCTTTATTTTGGCTCTGATTTGCCTGCCGTGGAGATTCGGTGGAATTCAAGGCTTCGAAGCAGTGCTGGGAGATTTAGTGTGACGTCAAAGCCAAAGGCTCCGAAGGATCAAGGTTGGCAAGCGTGTGAGAGCGCTTTTTCAAAACGTAAGATTCATGAGCTCCTGTGGCCAGGTCGTTTCAGAGAGAAAGACAAAAGCAAACCACCTCAGTGGGGTCAGTGGTTTAAGGGGATTCCGCGTTCTCATCATCATCCTCTGATTGAAATTGCGTCCTATCTTCTCCATAAGCCAAGAGGAGCAGATCTGATCTACGATACCCTGGCTCATGAGATGATTCACTATTGGCTTTGGTGGCAAAAAAAGCCTTACGGTCATACTCCTTTATTTTATCGAAAAATGAAGGCAATGGGAGTGAGTCGCTATAATCCT
>CAYLWK010000295.1:0-13699 GCA_964387255.1 uncultured Oligoflexia bacterium | reverse complement strand
TGAGCCTCGAGAGGTTCGTATTGAATAAATTCACTTTCATCTTGGGCTCCTGCTGCTGCAGCGCTTGACGGTGCCGTTTCAAATTTATTACGTTTTTTCTTGCCGAAGACTTGGAAATGAACGGCGATTCCTGAATTCCAAAAGTTTGGACTGTTCTCCCCAAAAACAGTGCTTTGATAATAGGCAGAGAGCCGAAGCACCTCTGAAAAATCATAGGAAGCCTCAGTAAAAAAAGATAAGTAAGAAGGATCTTGGGAGTTTGCAAAACAGCTATCTCCAATGCCTGAGTTTTGACAAGGATTGGCAGTCCCGATAGAGCCTGCTTGGCGATCGATGGATTGAAATCCTTGGAGTCCTGCTGAAAGGTTCACACCTGAAACAAGTTGAGAAAGTTCGGCCGAAACGGTCCACGGCACAGCGATAGAAAATCCGTCCGTTCGCACCATGAGTCCCGTGCCGGCGATGAAACGAAAACTTCGAATCGAGTCCTCAATCACCGGGACTGAGATAAAGCCTCCTCCTGTAAAATTATGAGTGCCATCTCCAAAAACCGGTTGAGTTGCAGTTTGACTCACTGTGTAGGCTGGAATGTCCCACTGGAGCTGGAGATTAACGTGGATTCCGTTTTTCGAATGAATGGCCCACCAATTCAAGCCAGCTGCTTGATCACCCAATCCAAACCCATCGCCCATCTTGAGAGGATCTGTGTGATCCACACTTAGGTTTAAAACAGAAACGCGACCGTAAAAGGTAAAGTCCTGAGCAATGACAAATTTCCCTGTCACATCAAATAGCCAAGCAGAGGCTTCTTGAAACCCAGTGCTGGTCACAATCGTGCCATTCGAAGAATAGTTGGATGAGGATTGAAAGTAACGCACCTGCGGAACAAGCGTGAGACCTTCATAATAGTGCCGTTGGTTTTTCCAAGGATGATTATAGATATCTGCCGTTGCGGAGTTTGGATAAACTAACTCGAACAAACAGTAAGAGCCTGTTAGAAAAAAAAGAAATAGGTCCTTGAAAAAAAAGCACTTTTTACTCATCACACCCCAACTTTGAGCTTGCCATAGGATGAACAGGTTTGCCACCATAGGAATTTCTAAAATAGAGATGTTGAATTGCGAGTTATGTGCCAAGAGTTAACACGGAGCGCAAAACTGTTCAGGGTTGAGGTGATGCCCTGAGGGGTGGTTGAGAGCTGGCAATTAGGATCACTAAAGGATGGTAAGAATTGATGAGTTTTGGCCAAGAAGCGTTGGAATATCATTCCAAGGGACGAAAGGGAAAAATTGAAGTCATTCCAAGTAAGAATGTCACGACTCAGAAGGATTTAGCATTAGCTTATTCTCCTGGAGTGGCAGAACCGTGTCGGATGATTGCCGAAAAAGAAGACCTTGTTTACGAGTACACAGCAAAGGCAAACTTGGTAGCAGTCATCAGCAATGGTTCAGCTGTGCTTGGCCTGGGCAATATTGGACCACACGCGGCGAAGCCCGTGATGGAGGGAAAGGGGATTCTCTTCAAAAAGTTTGCTGACATTGATGTGTTTGACATCGAGTTAAATGCCAAAACGCCAAAAGAAGTCATTGATACCTGTGTAGCACTCGAGCCAACATTTGGCGGCATTAATCTAGAGGATATCAAAGCGCCGGAGTGTTTTGAAATTGAAGAGCAACTCAAAGAGAAGCTTCAAATCCCAGTGTTTCATGATGATCAGCATGGCACAGCAGTCATTAGTGCAGCCGCCTTTTTAAATGCGGTGGAGCTTGTGGGAAAAAAAATTGAATCTATGAAGGTCGTGGTTTCTGGAGGGGGAGCTGCAGCCATTGCCTGTGCTCAACTTTATTGCGATTTAGGAGTGAAGAAAGAAAACCTGCTGATGTGTGACTCGAAAGGTGTGATTTATCGGGGTCGTAAGGAAGGTTTGAATCCTTACAAAGAGCGGTTTGCGACAGAGAGTTCAAAACGAACCTTAGCTGAGGCAATGGAAGGAGCAGATGCCTTTGTTGGAGTGTCTGTGCAAGGGGTGCTCACCAAAAAAATGGTTGAAACGATGGCGAAAGACCCGATCATTTTTGCAATGGCCAATCCTGACCCTGAAATCCTCCCAGAAGAAGTGGCTTCCGTGAGAGACGACGCGATCATGGCCACAGGTCGATCAGACTATCCCAATCAGGTGAACAATGTCTTGGGATTTCCTTTCATCTTTCGAGGGGCTCTCGACACCCGATCCAAAGCAATCAATCAAGAGATGAAACTTGCAGCAGTGAAAGCGCTCGCAGACTTAGCGAAAGAAGCTCCTCCAGAAGCAGTGACACGGGCGTATGGCGGCGCCAAGTTTCAGTTTGGCAGAGACTATTTGATTCCGAAGCCTTTTGATCAGCGTACGTTGATTTGGGTTGCCAGTGCCGTTGCAGAAGCAGCAATGAAAAGCGGTGTCGCTCGTAGGCAAATTGAAATTCAAAAATATCGCGAGCATTTGGAAGGCTTGCTTGGATCCGCTTACACAGTGATGCGAGATATTAAAAATCGTGCCAAGGATTGTAGCGCTGAGACCGAGGCGCTTTCTAGAATTGTTTTCCCAGAAGGAGAAGACATACGCATTTTACGGGCAGCCCAGACGATCTTAGAAGAAGGCTATGCTAAGCCGATTGTCCTTGGTGATGCTGATGCGATACGGCGACTGATGAAAGAACTGAAGTTTAATGGATTGATGGAAAAGCTAGAAATCATTGATCCACGCTCTAATGCCCAACGTGACACTTACGCCAAGCGATTTTATGAAAAAAGACAGCGCCGAGGAGTCACTCCACGAAGTGCGTCGACTCTGATGAATGATCCAAACTATTTTGGAACCATGATGGTGGAAGCGGGAGATGCAGATGGTCTGGTGAGTGGAGTGTCTCAGTCTTATCCAGAAACCATCCGACCAGCATTGCATGGAATTGGAGCCAAAAAAGGTTCGCGACTGTGCGGAATCTACATGGTGATTGCTCAGAAAAAAGCCTATCTTTTTGCAGACACCACCGTAAATATTGATCCAGATGCGGAAACCTTAGCAGATATTGCTTTGCAAACAGCGGAAGTGGCCACATCGCTTTTTAATATGGATCCAAAGGTAGCGCTTTTATCCTTTTCAAACTTTGGTTCAGTGGAACATGCAATCTCAAGAAAAATTCGAAAAGCGCTTCAAATGATTCGAGAAAAAAATCCAAAACTCCCCGTGGACGGAGAAATGCAGGCTGATTGCGCCATTGTTCCAGAGATTTCTGCTGAAAATTTCCCTTTTAATCAGGTCCCAGGCAATGCCAACGTCTTGATCTTTCCGGATCTCATGTCGGGAAATATCGCTTATAAGCTCATGTCACGTATGGGGGGAGCTGAAGTTATTGGACCAATTTTATCTGGAATGGATCAACCGATTTATGTTCTTCAGCGGGGCTCTTCTTCAAATGATATTGCCAATATGAGTGCGATTGCATCGATGCATGTTCAGCTTCGGAAATTAAAGGGTGCAAAAAGCGGATGATTTAGGTACCACCTCAACACGATTAAGATTTTAAAATAAGGAGAAAGTGCATGGCTCAGACCGTTAATACACCCAATGCTCCCGAAGCCATTGGACCTTATAGTCAAGCAGTGAGATCGGGAAATGTTTTATACTGTTCAGGGCAAATTCCCTTGGACCCAAAAACCGGTCAAGTGATCGAAGGCGATGTGGTGGCTCAAACTCATCAAGTCATGAAAAATCTGGCTGAAGTTTTACGCACTCAAGACACTCATTTTGATCGAGTGATCAAGTGTACTATTTTTATTAAGAATATGAATGACTTTCCCAAGATCAATGAAGCTTATGGCAGTTACTTTGAAGGACACTTACCGGCGAGAGCTTGCGTGGAAGTGGCACGACTTCCTAAAGATGTTGAAGTAGAGATTGATTGTATTGCTGAGTGTTAATGGTGTGATCCAAACCACATGGACTGATCTCGTTTTTATGTTTCAGTGAGGAACTAAGATAGTTAATGCCTGAGCGTTCTTCGGTTTTAAAGAACTTTTTGAAAAACCCACGAAAGATGGGTGCTTTGTTTCCCAGCGGTGATGCTTTAGTGAGAACCATGACTCAAGGAATTCCTCCTGATTTTCATGGGAAAGTCGTTGAGGTGGGATTGGGTTCGGGAGTCATCACCCAAGCAATTGAGAAAAACTTACGAAGTCCTGAACACTATTTAGGAATTGAGCTTGATCCAACGATTCAAAAAAATCTGTCCGCTCGGTTTCCCAAGCTTCGCATTATTCAAGATTCAGCTGTAAATTTAGATCGATATTTGGAAAAGTCCGAGAGCGTTGATCGAATTGTTTGCAGTCTTCCGTGGGCATTTTTCACAACCCAACTTCAGATGGATCTTTTGCAAGTTTTCCGAAAAGCGCTCAAGCCCGATGGCTTTATGACAACGTACCTTTATCTACAAAGTCCAATCTTAAGAGGCGGACGTGCTTTTTTAAAACATCTTCCAACGGTCTTCCAGACGATCGAACGAAGTCCCTTGGTTATCAAAAATTTCCCCCCGGCTTATGTTTACAAGGTTTCCTCTGAGACTTCTTCTTCCTCTTGAAGCTATCCTGGCTTCCTCTGATGCCAAATTTGAGCCAATCGCGACCTCATGGTAACTTAAACTTTTGAGGTGAAGGGTGAGTCGACGTGGGTTCTTTTTTTGGTAAACTTGGATTTGTGCTTGCGGGGATCGTCATTGGCGGTTTTTTAGTTGCGATGCTTGCAGCAAACTCAATCTATGAGTTTGAGGATACCGGCAAGCCTGCGCTCTTGCTACCGGTTGATGCGGTGGTTGTTCTCGCCGGAGGCAGAGGGCGGATTAAAACCGCCTCCCTGATCTGGTATGAGTACTACAAGAAGAATCAGTTTAATTCTAAAAAAAAACTTCCTTTACTTTATGTTTCAGGAATGGGGCATCAATCCGATTTTGATACCTTTAAAAACCTGGTGCCTAAAAAAATAAGACCTTTGATTGAGTTAAAGCATGTAGCGATTGACAATAAGAGTATTAGCACTCGTGAAAACGCAATTTATTTTAAACGCTTTGCCAAGAAAAAAGGTTTCAAAAAAATTCACCTCATTACGTCGGGGTACCATATGCGACGGGCACGCTATATTTTTGAGGAAGTGGTTGGAAAGTCCGCTATCGTAGAAACTACTTCGGTTTTTATTAAACCATTCGAATCACGTCTTTGGAGAAGTTCACTCTCAGGGATTCAAGTGACGCTCTCGGAGTTTTTTAAACTTCTTTTATATCGATCGATCGAAAAAGGATTCTGGTAGCCTCTCTGGGTGAGCATTCATCAGGTTCTTTTATTGATTAGGTGTTAAGGTTTAGCGAGCAGGATTCCACGAGTTTGGATTTTCTGAATCAGCTCTCGAACCGCTTTGGCTCGATGAGAAATTTGGTTTTTTTCATCAGAGCTCAGTTCGGCCAGTGTTTGAGAAGATCCTTCTGGAATAAAGATAGGGTCATATCCAAAACCACTGGTTCCCTGCGGAGCTTCGGCAATTTTCCCTAAAAGCTCTCCACGACCTTGAAGAGCGACGCCTTCAATCACCAAGGTGAGCACACACACAAAACGTGCGCCTCGAGCATCCATCGGACGTCCTTTGAGGGCATCTAGGAGTTTTTCTCGGTTCGCTTGATCCTGATTTTGTCCCGCTTTTGCAATGGCATAGCGGTGAGATTTGACTCCAGGTGCTCCTTCAAGTGCTTCCACTTCTAACCCTGAATCATCGGCAAGGCATGGATAGTGGGAGGCTTGGTTAGCCAGTCGTGCTTTAGCAAGCGAGTTTGCTTCAAACTGATCATACTTTTCTACCAAACCAATTTTTTCTGCATTGCGAATCACCGTGTGTGCAGGGACAATTTCAATCTCTGGAAAAGAAGCAAAGAGTTGTTTGAATTCTTCAAGTTTGTGATCGTTATTAGAAGCCAGGACAATGGTATTCGAAGTTCGCATTTTTAAAGCTATAGCATGAGTTTTATTCGTAGGAAACTTCGTAACCCATTGCTTCGATCTGAATAAAATCAGAAAGATCAATTATTCCAGCGTCAACATAGGGCTCAAATCGTTCGCGTTGGAGGGTTTGCATTTGTTCTTTCTCGCTTTGGGTCTCTCCAAGGCAAGCGGCACTGTTTTGGTAGCATTCACTGATTGCTTGAAGGGAGGTCTGGCAGTCATCAAACGTCTCGGTGCCAGCAAAGGTGTGATAAAACGTCAAATCTAACTCAATTCGCCCACGGGTGTTGAGTCCATTGATCGAAGTCGATTGATCTTGATGGATCAACCCTGAGCCTTGGAAAAAATGTTGTCTAAGGCACTTTTCTTCTTCCCAGGCAATGAAAGGGGATCCGTTCCCATTGGTTGTGAGGCCAAGTTGCTCATCTAAGAGAGTCGGGAGCCAGTCTATTTGTCGCTCTGGGACAGAATGACCAATAAAAACGAGACCGTCTTGAAAGATTGCAGCTGCGGGATTGGAAATAATATCTCCAATCGGTGAAGGCACCTGAGCTGCTGGGTGGACCCCCTGACGCGACGAGGTCTCTGTGTGAAGCTTTACAAAAAGAGTCACACGCTGTGGTCGCATGAGGTAGTAGCCAGTGATGGGATCTGGGTTTTCTGCTGGAGTGACTTCATTGCCAAATCGACACGCTGTGGTCATCCAAGAAAGCAAGATTGCCAAAATTCCAGACATTAAGTAAGAGGTCCAATCCATTCGAACCATGAGTCACTCTCCCGTTCTACAAAGCTCTTCGGATAGAAAGTGATGTCACTCAATGGGCAGAATTTTCCGTTTTGAACTGGGGGCGGAGCTGTTCAGAGCGAGTGAATCAGTGCAGTGGGGCGATTTCAGCGTTTCCTGAAGCTCGAGCAACTAAAAGCGTTCCTCCGACAACGGCAATTGGCAGCGCCAGTACGGAAACCAGGGGAAGCATAAATAGAAACGAAATTGCAGCTCCAAACCCAGCACACGCATAGAGGTGTCTCCAAAGAAAACGACTTCCTTCCAACAGTCCAATCCCGCGACGGGTTTGTGGATAGCTCGTGTATTGAAAGCAAACTAATAAAAAGGAAATCAGAAACGTAATAAGATTTACGACGGGGACCCAGGACACCAAAATAGCGACTAACGCTGCAAGTGCTGAAGCGAATGTCTTAAATAAATCAATGATGACCAAGCGCGCTTGGTTTTTAAAGCCTGAAGCATGGCTTGGAGGCAAAGCGATAGGAGTGAATTTTTCACTTCGTTCTGCTAAAAAATCGTTGAAAGGTGAAGCAATGATGCTGCTTGTGAAGGTGAACGTCAGTGCGCTCACAATGAGGATGAGGAGCTGAGAAAACATCGTTAAGATCCAAGCAATCCAATGTTCCGGATTCCAGCCCCACGATGAAATCAGAGTGCGGATTTGGTCGGTGGCCCACTCTTGAAGCTCGATGATGATAAAAAAATAAACAAACGCTGTCACGATCATGGGGAGAATGCTCAAGGCCAAGAGTGATTTTCTTTTTAAAATCAATTGAAATGCAGTGACTGGGAGTTTGAGGCCGTAAAGAAAGGATTGAGCTCGTCGTATGAAAAACATCATGACGAATCTTCTACCTCAAAAAGTGAAATTTCTCCCCCAGGATATTTATCCCATTCTCCAATCATCAGGTGATTTTCTGGAGACTGACGATGAAAGAATTGGCGCATGTAGTGAAGAATACGATCAACAGCGTTTTTTCCTTTGAGCTGATGCCGTTGGGTTAAGAAGCCATTAGGGGAGGGGAGAATCGCTCGAAGCACCGGATCACGACCGTTTCGAGAGGGTTCTATCAGCAACACGCCACGGGTTTGGGTCTGAATTTTAGTTTTCGGAGGAAGGCGATCCTGGAGAATATTGAGGATCGCTTGATGGGTACTCTCTTGAGATGAGAAGAGAGCAAAAATTTCTTGATCATTGATCTGTAAAAGCAAAAAAGAATAGGCTTGAGTCGAAACCTTATCTTGATTTGGGCTTTGGAGCGTCTGAATTTTTTGACGAGCAGCTTTTGTGGGGATGTGAATGCCCATTCGACGAAGCTCTTTAAATTCTTTAGCTAACGATTTTTCACTTAACCTTGCCTTGCACCGATTCCTTCCTGCCATTGCAAACTGCAAGCTAAATCCAACTACGATGAGGCCGATCAACACGATTGAGCTGACTAAAATGCGGCTTTTTTTGATTAAAAAAGTCATGTTTAGGCTGTGATGTCGTCTTTTCCCTGACCCTTTCCCTTACTATGGACTTATCTCAAACGACCATTTCCTGCAAACTGTGGCCTCTTAAGAGAGGGGGGGTGAGTGAATGCAAAGCTTTTTAGACATTTTGGAATGAATTTGACATTCTGAGATGAAAATGGAATTTAAACAGACAATGTTATCAACTCAAGTGACAAGTGTGCTAATTGTCCATTGCAGACAATTCGGCATAAAATGAAATGAGACTGTTTTTGACTAGCAGACCCATTTTTAAACAAAAAATCATCAGAAGGAAATAAGTTAAAGCATGGCATTTTCGTCATCAAAGCCTCCGTTTCAAAAAAAACCGTTTCGAGGGAAGCGTCCCGTTAATGAAGAACACCGACTCAATGAGCGCATTCGAGTCCCTAAAGTCAGGCTCATTGACCATGAAGGAAAGCAAGTAGGGATTGTAGAGACATCAAAAGCCCTCCAAATGGCTCGGGATGTGGGATTGGACTTGATGGAAGTCGCACCTAACTCACGGCCGCCCGTCTGTAAGATTATTGATTACGGAAAATTTAAGTACGAGAAAAAGAAAAAAGAACACGCTGCGAAGAAAAAGCAGACTGTGATTAAGGTGAAAGAAGTGCAGCTGCGTCCGAATACAGAGGCACATGATTTAGACTATAAATATCGCAATATTCGTGCATTTTTAGAAGATGGGGATAAAGCTAAGATCACCATGCTTTTCCGAGGGCGAGAGATTACTCACCCAGAGTTGGGTTTTAAAATCATGGATGAGCTTGCTGAGGCAATGCAGGACGTGGGGCTACCCGAGGCGAAGGCTAAAATGGAAGGTCGAAAACTGATCATGATTTTAGCGCCCGTTAAGAAAAAATCGGAAGTGAAAGCAGAAAAAGAGAAAGAGAAAAAAAAGAAGGTCAAGCAAGCATCTGGAACTGAAAAAAATGCCAGTTCCTCGTGAGAGTGCTGCAGAGACTTTTTGCTGAACCCGATTTTTACGATTCCTCAAACCAAAATTCAATGAGTGCTGTGTCCTTATCGGTTCTAGCGGAATGGCGCTCATTTTTAGGGACATAGCACCACTGACCTTGTTTGATACGTTCAGTTTTACCGTTCATTGTGAGAAGGAGCTCTCCCTGAGTGATGATGGAGTAATTGTCAGTGTCATGGGTGTGGGGTGGAATTTCTGAACCTGCAGCAAGTGTTGAAAAAAACACCCGACACTGCTCCGCGGCAAGCACTGTCGCTGGGAACTGACCCTTGTGTCTCGGAAGGGAGTGAAAGATTTTCGGAAAAGGGTCAAAACGATCATTCTGCTCAGTCATTGATTTCTCGCTCTAGATCAAGTTTGGTTTGAAAGGGGATGCTAGAGACGCTTTCTAGGCCTTTCAGTAAAATTGGGACTAAGCTACCAAAAGATCCTACGAGGGCAAAGGGACAAACGGAAGTTGAAGGGGAATTTGAAATGAATCTAGTTGATTCATCTTCAAATCCTTTTGAATTTCGGGCGGATTGGAACTTGACGCTGAGTGAGGAATTGGAGTAACTTGGCGGCTTTGATTGATTGCCTTTGGAGGAAGTCCGGGCAGTGATTGCAATGGTCAGAACAGTGGTTGGCACCTTTGTGGTGATCAAAAGTCCGGTCCAACAGGAGAGAGAGCTCATGGGATACAAGTTGAAGACGAATAAAGCAGCATCGAAGCGATTTCAATTCACAGCGTCTGGGAAAGTGAAGTTCAAGCGAGCAGGAAAGCGACACTGTTTAGGGCACCGAGCTCAAAAAAATAAAGTGAATTTACGTCATTCTGGCACGCTCAGCGATGCAGATGTGCCTCGTGTCGAAAAGCTTTTGCCAAACGGTTGATTTAAAGATTTTGAGATAAAGGAGAGAGACAATGCCTCGTGCAAAGCGTGGTTTTAAAAGAAGAACACGAGTAAAAAAAGTAAGAGATCGTGCCGAAGGTTTTTCTTTAGGTAGAAGGACAATGTTTCGAAGAGCCGCAGAAGCGGTGAGGCGAGCTCTTTGGTTTAGTTATCAAGATCGACGAAAAAAGAAGCGAGATTTTCGAAAGCTATGGGTAACACGACTTTCCGCAGCATCTCGGGATAATGACATGAGCTATAGTCAGTTGATTTCAGCTTTAAATCGAAGCAATATAGATCTCAACCGGAAAGTACTCTCTGATATTGCAATTGCAGACCCTCAAGGGTTTTCTGCACTTGTGGATCAGGTCCGATCGTCTGCAGCCAGCCCGTCTCAGCCAGGGTAGCGCTTTTAAAAAAAGCATTCATCTGACCTAATCACAACAGGGCGTCGAGGAGTCGAAACGGGGAAGGTTCAATAGGCGGAGCGATAGTGGTGAGCAGGTTGGCATGAGAGATCAATTAGATAAAATCGGTAAAGAAACGCTTGAACAAGTCAATGCCTCTCAAAACCTTGAGGCCCTTGAGAAAATTCGTATTTCAGTTCTTGGAAAGAAAGGCGCTTTGAGTGCTGTCTTAAGAGGCATGGGTTCTGTGAGTGCTGCAGAGCGACCGAAGATTGGCGCTGCTGCCAATGAGTGGAAACAAAAAATTGAATCAGCCTTGGAATCGCGACGAGATGCACTTGAGAATCAGCAACTAGATCAAAAAATTCAAAATGAAAAAATTGATGTCACTCGTCCTGGAGTTCAGCTTCATCGCGGTCACTTGCATCCGTTGACACAAACAACTCGGAAACTGGTTCGTATTTTAGAAAAGCTCGGGTTTGAACTCACTACTGGTCCTGAGGCTGAAACAGAGTACTTAAACTTTGATGCGATCAATATTGATGCACATCATCCCGCTCGAGACATGCATGATACTTTTTTTCTAGGACCAGGAGTGGTGCTTCGAACGCATACGTCGCCTATCCAGATGCGGGCAATGCAGGATCATCCATGGCCGCTTCGGTTTTTATGTGCAGGCGCTACTTATCGCTGTGATCATGATGCAACTCACTCTCCTATGTTTCATCAGATCGAAGGACTTTGGATAGATCGTGGTGTCCGTATGAGCGATCTTAAAGGTGTCTTAGAGTATTTAGCGAAAGAATTGTTTGGAGAGGACGCAGAGATTCGGATGCGCCCGAGTTATTTTCCATTTGTTGAGCCGGGAGTTGAAGTGGATGTGCGGGCGAAAGGACTTTTTGGAAAAGAAGACTGGCTTGAGATTTTAGGAGCAGGCATGGTGCATCCACGACTTTTTAAAAATGCGGGTTATCAAGATCTTGATCCGGACGTGAGAGGATTTGCTTTTGGGATCGGCATTGAGCGTGTGGCAATGCTTTTACATCGTATTGGCGATATCCGTCATTTTTATCAAGGTGATCTCCGGTTTCTTTCTCAGTTTAAATAAAAATCGAGGGTGCAATGAAAGTTTCTAAAAACTGGTTAGCGCAATACGTTGATCTATCGACTTTTCAATCAGCGCAAGATATTGCGGATCTTTTGACAGGCTTAGGCCTGGAGGTCGAAGGAGTTGATGATCAGAGCCTAGGATTCGATAGAGTCATCACGGCTCAAGTGGTTGTAAAAAATCCTCATCCTAATGCAGATCGATTATCGCTATGTGAAGTGGATCCAGGTACTGGAAAGCATCTCTCCATTGTGTGTGGGGCTAAGAATTTCAAACAAGGAGATGTGGTTTGTTTAGCTCAAGTGGGAGCAAAACTTCCGGTAGGGTTAAAGATTAAGAAAGGAAAGATTCGTGGAAGTGTTTCCGAGGGAATGCTTTGCTCAGAGGAAGAGCTGGGTCTCTCTGATTCGTCTGATGGCATCCTTGTACTTCCGAAAGACACCCCTTTAGGTCGGCCAGTTTCAGATATCTTAGGTCGCAATGATACTGTTTTTGAGATTTCTTTAACCCCTAATCGTGGTGATTGCTTGAGCCATTTGGGAGTTGCAAGAGAGATTGCAGCTAAATTAGGCACATCGGTCTGTATCCCTGATGTTGAGATCCTTAATTTTTCAAATTCACCCATCAAAACAGCATTGAATGCAAAAGACCAAGCGGATGCCTTTTATGGGGTTGCGATTGACGATGTGAAGGTTGGGCCTTCTCCTGATTGGCTAAAGCAGCGACTTGAGTCAATCGGAGCTCGATCGATCAATAATATTGTGGATGCTACAAACTTTGTCATGTTTGAGTGTGGTCAACCACAGCATGCCTACGATTTGAAAAAGCTTTCTGGCAAAACTTTGGAAGTCCGTCCAGCAAAAGCAAAAGAAAAACTCACACTTTTAGATGAACGTGATGTGACTCTTGATGGAGGAGAGCTGGTGATTTCAGATGAGTCAAAAGCGGTGGCTCTTGCAGGGGTGATGGGAGGAAAAAATTCAGAAGTCTCAGAAGAAACAACTTCCGTATTTTTGGAGTGTGCTCATTTTCATTCCGTAAGTGTTCGCCAAACGGCATCTAAGTTTCATCAGCATTCAGATGCTTCGCATCGGTTTGAGCGTGGTGTTGACCTTCATCAACTCCCTTGGGCGATTTCACGGTTAGCACATTTGATTATTGAATTAGCAGGCGGGAATCTCCGTGGAGGCACCTTTGCCAAGCGAGAAGAAGCGAGGTCGTGGAATGCCCGGGTCATTGAAGTGAGTCCCAACGAGTTTAATGAGTTTTTAGGATTCTCTCTGAAAAAAGATGAAATCAAAAGTTTATTAGAAAAATTACAGTTTCGAGTGGAAGAGTCATCCTTATGGAGAGTGACAGTGCCTTCCTATCGCCACGATATTCAGATTAAAGAAGATCTTGCAGATGAGATTGCACGAATGGTGGGGTATGATCAACTGGAAGGATCAATCCCTAAATTATCCGAGGCACCCCATTCGAAACAAAGTTCAGAGCATGCTCAGGCAATGAGACTTGCCGAGCACGCAAAAGACATTCTCAGTGCGCTTGGCTTTAACGAGTGCATTCATTACGGGTTTGGCTCAATGGTTTGGCAGAAAAAACTGGGGTTCCAGCCGAGTGTTAAGGTTTCTAACCCAATGAGTGAAGACCAGGAGGTCATGGTGACTTCCTTGATTCCTCATTTGGTGGAATCCGTGCGTTTGAATTGGAATCGTCATTTTGGAAGTCAGCCTCAATCGATTCGGCTTTTTGAAATCAGACCGACTTTTGAACTAAGCTCCTCTGATAAAAAAGTAGTGGCAAAATCCAGAACTGAAACTACCATCAAGGAGTCCTGGAAGCTTGCGTTGGTCTTGTCAGGACTGCGAGATGCTCAAAATTTAAAGATCGACGCCCGGCGAGTTGATTTTTACGATCTAAAAGGAGCCATTGAGGTTCTTCTTGACGAGCTTGGCGTGGAAAATGCGCGAATCCTACCTGCACCCGTTGAAACGACTGAACCATTTCATCCAGGGAAGACAGCCATGCTTCAGG
>CAYLWK010000294.1:0-6500 GCA_964387255.1 uncultured Oligoflexia bacterium | reverse complement strand
TCTTTGTGCTTCTTTTAAAGATGAGTTTTTACTGAGTAAAGTCAACCGACCTAACGGGGATCCATGGATTCATACAACGATGCTTGAGCGTCCTGATCATCAGCTTTTCTTTTATTGTCTTGAGTATCAAGGAGACGAACGGCAGAAGCGAAAAGAAAAAGGCAAACACCCTGGGAATTGGCTTCAATCATTTGATTCGCTTGATTGTTTCGTTAGTTCCAAACAATTTTCCTTGATTCCGTCTTCGGTGAGTTGGTTTGCAAGTGATTGTCAAGTCACTGGGGACTCGATCACATTAAAAATACCTCGAATGAGCTCAGATGAATTTTTAATGAATCTTAAAAAGACTGCCAGTGAAAAACGAGGATTCAAGGTGATAGGAAAGATTGATAAGAAAATAAAGCCTCTGTGTTTAGATTTTTTTACTTTAAGAAATGATTCCGGAAAATTTATTCTAGAGTATCGTCACTGATTTTATTTGAAAATGTCACTGCGAGAAAACTGCTTTAAGATGAGTGAGTTTCTGTCTTGAGTTCTTTTTTTATTTATAAAACTCGACATGAAAACGAACCTGACCTAAAGGTTTAATGCGATGGTTCTCTTCAGGTTCGATGACTCCAATCTGACCTGCTTCCAAACGCAGCACTTCAGGTGGATTGGATTCAATTGTGTATTCCAACTGTCCAGACTCAATGACGATCTTCCCCCAGGTTCCTGCTTGAGTGCGGTGGTTCTGAAGTAACCCTTTTGGAAGTGTGTCTTCGTTAAAGACTGGAGTGGACCTAACGTGACGGAGGTTTCTTGGGAGTTTTTTCATCCTGAGTCTTTCTTGACTAAGAAGGTTTGAGTGATTCGGTCTTTAATTACATCTCGAATTTGAATAAACGATTCTAAGATTTTTTGATCATCTCCATCAACGGCAGCTGGATCAGGAAGAGGCCAGTGAAGCCGTGTGGCGTTTCCTAAAAAAACAGGACAAACTTCCTCTGCACAAAGTGTGATGACTGTGTTGACAGATGTTGGGTCAATCTCATGAACGGACTTTGAAACGTGCGTAGAGAGATCGATTCCGATCTGGCTCATTGCTTGGATCGCAAACGGGTTGACTTGAGAGGGTTTAGATCCCGCACTTTGCACCATTGCCTGATCACCCAAGAGATGACGAGCAAGTCCTTCTGCCATCTGGCTACGAGCGGAGTTTGCAACGCAGAGAAATAAGATTTTTTTCATGATTCCCTTGCTCGCTTTCTGAAGGTGATTTCTAGAAGGTCGTTTTAATTGAGTCAAGTTTCTTTGTATTTCCAGCGATTCGACAAATTAACAAGACTGAGCATGATCGGAACTTCAATTAAGACACCCACAACAGTGACTAATGCGGCGCCGGAATTCAATCCAAATAGCGAAATAGCCACGGCTACAGCAAGTTCAAAAAAATTACTCGCTCCAATCATTGATCCTGGTGAAAGAATGCAATGTGGGAGCTTGAGTTTTCTTCCCAAACCCCAGGTTAAAAAGAAAATAAAATAGGTCTGAATTGTGAGTGGTATGGCAATCAGTAAAATCGTGAGAGGAGAGTTTAAAAGTTTATCTCCTTGAAACGCAAATAAAAGAATCAGTGTCGTAAGGAGTGCAACGATAGAGACGGGCTTGAGCTTTGTTAAGAAGACTGTTTTAAACCAAGGTTCTCCAAAGCGATGAATTAGAAATTTATGAGAAAGGAAGCCCGCTAAAAGTGGGATCACGATAAAAATCACGACAGAGGTGATTAATGTGTCAAAGGGGATTTCAATAGCTGTGACACCTAAGAGCAGTTTTACAAGCGGGATAAAAGCAATCAGAAGCACTAGGTCGTTGATCGAGACTTGAACGAGTGTGTACTCTGGGTCTCCATGGGTGAGATACGACCAAACAAAGACCATGGCCGTACAGGGCGCAGCTCCAAGAAGGATCGCACCTGCAATGTACTGCTGAGCAAGCTCTGGGGTTAAATAAGCAGAGTAAAGGTGGCTAAAGAAAATCCATGCAAAAAATGCCATCGTAAATGGTTTGATGAGCCAATTCACAGCAAGGGTTAGTAACAGTCCTTTTGGGTTTCTGCCAACTTCTTGAATTGAGCTAAAATCAATTTGCACCATCATGGGATAGATCATGAGCCAGACAAGAAAAGCTACAGGAAGATTGACCGTTGCCAAAGTAAGCTCACTTAAAAAAATGATCGACTCACCTGCAAGCTCACCGATTCCAATTCCAATTAAAATACAAAGCGCTACCCAAAGGCTTAAGTAGCGTTCAAAAAAGCCTATCTGTGCTGTTTCACGACTCATGGTGGAAGGTCCTATCGGTTCAGTTGGTAGAAGAAAACTTTTCTAGCAACAGTGTTTTTTAGCTGGAGGGTTGTTTTGAGACTCAGTTGCAGGAGTGCAGCAAGAAGATGGCGAGGATGAGTCATTGGAAGTTGAATCATGATAAGTCTCTGCATCGGACATGCTGTGATAGGTCTCCCATGCGATGCCAGCAGGGTCTTTCACCCAAGCTTTTTCGGATTTGGCATAGCAGCAGGTGGTAGTTCCTTGGTTATAAACACCTAAGTCAGCTTTTTTGAAGTTGTCTGTGAGTTGAGTCAACGCTGCTGCTTCGTCTACTTGAATTCCTAGGTGATCTACTCCCAGGGATTTAGATCGAGTGGAAATCGCAAAGTTGATTTTTGGATCGTCTAACATCCATTTTGCGTAGTCTTTTTTGATTTTGGTGGGGCTTTTCCCAAAAAGCGTTGAATAAAACGGAATCGAGTCTTCAATGCTCTTTACTCCGACATGAATATGAAATCGTTTCATAGATTAGCACTTCCTTTCTTTTTTAAGGTTTGATTTTGATTGAGTGCGAGATTCTCTGGTGCAGCAATTGGTGTGTAAATACTGAATAAGGCCTTGAATATGGCCGGTATTTGCAACGTAGGTGATCGACCTGCCCTGACGTTCCGAAGTCACTAGCCCCGCCCGGCTTAGGTGGGCTAAATGAAAAGAAAGTGTATTGGGTGGTATATTAAGCTCTTCTGCAATTGCTCCTGCAGCAGCTCCGTCTCTCCCGTATTCAATAAGGAGACGAAAAACCATCAATCTAGTTTCTTGAGAAAGAGAGGCAAACGCAGCAAGAGCTTCATTTATTTCCATATTTCTAGAATAATAGAAATATGGGACCCAGTCAAACTTGATTTGCTAGAAGCCTATCCCGATGAGTTGGGCTCGGTCATTCATAAAGTCATGAGGAGGTATGAAGCAACTCAAAGGAATAAAGATTTAAGACAAAGATTATTTAAACTGAATTGATTTAATTCAGCACTTCACCGGGATTAGGATGAACGTGAAACTCATTGTGCATAGCTAGGGAAATCTTTGAGATTGACAATAACGCGTTAAGTCATTAAACTACAGAGCATAAATTTTTTTGAATAGAAATCCTTACGATCTATTGGAGACTTTTAAGTGAAATTATCCCCTCAATACCTTGGAATGTTTTTTTGTTTTTTAGGAGTGCTAAGTGGCTGCGGGGGAGGCCTACAAGGAAAGTTAGAATCCTTTGGGTTAAAAATAGATTCTCCTTTGAAAGTAGTTGGAATTCGGGAAGCCCAGGGACTCGATCGCCTAGGGAATCCGCAACAATTGGCGCCTAGAGTAACCGTCACTCGAGAACTAAAGATTAGCTCCGAAGAATCAGATAACTTACAAATTGTTTACTTGGAAGCAAATACGGATGGCGGACAGTTTGATATTGAAGTTAGAAAGTATGAAATTTTTGAGGCAAAAGACATTGATGAGCTTACTCAAGCTGAACTTCAAGATGCTCCAGGCTTTGAAGAATCTTCATTAGAAGAATTTAACAACGATTATAAAAAAGATTCTGATCACGAGGTGATCGGATTTATTTTGGCGAAAGACCTAGCTTCAGAAAAAACAATCACACTTTTTGTTCAAAAGTACCTTTCAGAGCCTTGGGTTTTCGTGACGGATATTGCCCACGGAGCTCAACAGCTCGGTTATGGCATCATCGTGAAGTCTTCCAAAGAAGACTAAAATTGATCCAAGAAAAGACTGAGTAGCAAATAGAGAAACTCACTTACTTATGATAGATTCTAAAAGTGACTCATTGGTTGTGCTTCTCGTGTCCATGTAAAAATGAATTGCGCTGAATTTAAATGATTAAAAAGTATCAACTATCTTTGCTTTTATTCTCATTTCTTTTCTTAAGTCAGGCAACGGCCACGAGTCGACCTTGCTGGTTAGAAGAGCTCGGCGAAGGTGAAGATGATCCTTTAAGTTTCCAAGTGGAATTTAATGGTGATGTGACTCCGTTTGCAGAGGAGATTCAGTGGGACCGAGGCAGATTTGAAGAGTACGCTGCCAAGCTCACCCCTCAAACGGCGATTCCTGTTGTTTATAAAGGGTTGCATGCTGCGTACAAGAAAGCGACTGGGGTTGATTTAGAACTAAGGCTTCAAACTCAACTCTCCACGTTTTTAGCTGAAAAAGGAATTGACCCCAAAGATCTTCAATCAATTGGAGGGGGGATGCAAGGTGATCTTTTTACGCATCCAAACCTTGGAAACTCTGCGATCAAAGTTGTTGCCACTTATTTTGATGGCGTGAAACTCCTTGTTCATGACGCGGATGAATTGATCATGTTAGGTACAAACACCGAAACAAGAAATGCTGCGGCAGACCTTCGAAAGCTTTATTGGAGGGCGCTAGCTCAGAAAGAAAAAGCTCCTGCTCAACAAAAAGCTGTCTATGATGGTTTCCTAGAAAACATCAGAAGAATTCATAGATCCTCTGCGAGCCAAAGTCTGCATCGTGCCTACCAGCTCATGCTTCCAGGGTTGATCGCAGCTCAAGCCAAAATGGATTACTTTGACTTCGCCCGAGTCCATACCATTGGAAATGGATTTTTTATACGAGAGTACTACCCCGATAGTACGATTGTTCGCACAGGCGCGTTAGATGAAATTGCTAAGTTTTCAAAAGAAAAGGGCATTACAGATGATCATCTAGAGACTGCCATTCAAAAAGCAAGCGAGCATTCACCCGTATTAGAAGAGTTAGTCTTGAGTTTGGTTGTGCAATCTCCAAGTTACTTTACCTCTCCGACGTTAATGCAATCCTCCAGCGAACGACGGCGTTTTTTTGTTATTTTTGATTTGGATTAAGGTGAAGCTAGCTTTGCTTGAACTAGAAAAGTGAAAAAGAACCCCTTTTGAATAGAATCTGAGAAGTAAATTAAACTAGATCAAAGACTCGAGATTGATGAGGTTTCTTGAAAGAAAGCCCTTTTTGTGGAAAATTTTTAAAACCTTTTCAAAGAGCACTGGTTCAGAGCGAGGTCTTTAGGATTCACTTAGCTCAGGTTCTATGTCTTCGAGATACCAAGTTCCTACTCTAGTTCTATTGAGATAATTTTGGGCTTCATGGAGGAGTCCTCTAAGGAGACTCAACACTTTCCCTCCCAATAACGCCTCATCGATGTCTGTTCCCTCCGGCCAAACCCAGACTCTTCCGCTGTCTCGATTAATCATCAGAAACGGTCCACCCAACTGGGGGTCTAAGCTACCAGAGGATTCTCTTAGGTAAATTTCAAGCATTCTTCCGTCCTCACCTAAAAAAATACTTTCTGATACCCATCGTATGTCTTTTTCTGTGAAGATTCTTGGCTTTTTGCCAAAAGTTCTCCGCATTGCAGATCCCGGAAAATAGTGTCTTGGGTCGTATATGAGACGAAACTTTCTTAAAAAAGGTGAGCTAAATGGAAGATACGGGCCCTCTTGTTCTAGATCTATTTTTAATCCAGGTTGATCGAGTTGAAAAAAAATTGAGTCAGCAGTCTTGGAATAGGCAGGAAGAGTCGGTCCTGCCAAGATCCTTTGGGCAGGGTGAGCGCTACGATCGTCCGAAGGTTCTCCTCGATTAGACATCAATTCTCCTGTCAGAGTTCTAACGCACTTGTCGTCTTGAGGTAGTGTAATGCCGTTTGCGTCTGGGGAGAAACTTAGAAAAATCAAAGTCATAAAAACAGGTAAGAAATTCATGGCTAACTTCTTCGCCCAATCTCTAGGGGAGATCAACATTTTTAACTCTTTACGATCGATTAAATGAATACCTGTCAGCAATGAGAGTAAAAAATGATGAAAAAGAGCAAGTCGAGAAGTTGTTAGAAATAGTTAAATGTATTCACTTAAACCTTGTGGCCTCTGTTAGTGGCGATTGATCGACCCACTTGGAATCAGTGATAGTTGACGTAATGAGTCTTAAAGATTGAGAACATTTGAGTCATGTGTAGGAATATTTGCCAAAAGGAAGATTCAAGGATTAACACCTGGTTGGTGGCAATTACTTGACAGAAGCTCGAAAAGCGTTGACATGACGCTATAGATCTAACGCAGTCGATAAAGTTGGATCATGGTTCCTCGGTTAAGATTGTGAATGGAAACTCAACAATCAAAACCGAAAGGA
>CAYLWK010000293.1:0-3954 GCA_964387255.1 uncultured Oligoflexia bacterium | reverse complement strand
AGGCCCGACACTCACAGCATCGCCATCCATGACATAAGCGCCTTGATACTTCCCGCCCTTTCTGAAAAACAAGACGGGATGCCTTCCTTTAGCTGTAAAAAGAGACTGATTCCAAGATCTAGAAAGAGGTAGTCCAGTTTTCGAGCAGACTGGAGTTCTGTAGTAACGATAGATTCTATAAAAAAGGTATCCAATACTCACGGTAGCAAGAAGGTAAACTAAAATCATTCTTAAACGATGGAAGAATAAGGCTCTTGGATCTTGAAAATATCGAAGCTCTCCCAAGATCCGAAAACGTTTCATCCCTTGAGTGATGGTCACTGTCAGCGGATGAAGCTTCTCTTCCAACTCATAAGGTAATGTCGTTCTTAGTTTAAATCGCCATAGTACAGGAAACAAATCTACAAAATTAAGGCTCTCTTTATCCTTCCACCAAAACAAACGCCCCTCCCGTATCTTAACGACACCTCCGAAAACACGCTTGGCGTAGGCAGTTACCAAAGGTGAATAAATCACACCGTAAGCATCTAAATCATACGTCCTTACTACTTGATTGGCTCGGTTATCAGGCTTAAAGTTTCCCGACGAAAAAATGATAAGAACGTTTCGAGTCCAATCATCTCGACCTGCGTTCATTTTTTGAAGTTCTTTCCAATCAGGCTCTGTTCTCGCAATCGCTGAAATCGCATTTGCAGACTGAGCCGATGCTCGACAGGTGATGTAAGTTTCCCGCTCTACAAGAGACCTGGCTTCTTTACGACTAAAGATAAAGTCACTTACCAACTGGTCTTCAACTCGATAAAATTCCATAATTGAAACCGGAGCAGTTTCATCGAATGATCGAATCAGTTGATTGATCTCAAGATTAATTTTTTCTTCTTTTCCACGCCTTAAGCAAAGGTTTCCTGTATCAACAATAATAACATAATTACTACGACGCTTTTGATAACTCTCAAGTTCCAACAGATGTCGCTCACCTTGAGCTCGAACATAGGGCTTCACTTTCTTGGCATCAACATGGGTTAATCCAGGAATAGCTACTTCCATTGTAAAAGTTGAGTCAAAAGGAGCACGAATTAAATCGCTCGATGAGATTTCTATCGTCTCAATTTCTTTTTTTTCCGAATTTGATTGAGTAACTCCGCTAGCAACCTTTTTAACCTGGCTTAAATTCTGAGCATGACTCAGACTGACTGTAGAAATGATCCAAAGACCATTGAGACTGCTCCATAAAAGTGCACCCACTCCTAAAGGAATCAGTAGACTATGCAAGGTTTTTTGATACCACTTAACATAGGCTCTAGCAGAAAGAAGACAAACTCGAAAACGCTGTCCTTCAAGTTCAATTTCATCTCCATGAAAATAGCTCTTGCGGGCCTTGCCAGGTTGAGAAAGAATAATTTTTCCAGAAGTCACAAGCAACCTTACGGTCGACTTGACGTCCTCAGAATCTCTACTGAACTCAGATGGATCACTTACAAGAGGAACCATAGGATCTAGAAAATTATCCCCATATTGAAGTTCAAGAGACTGCATCATCGGAGTCTGAAGCACTTCAGAATCAACAGGAATCAACCAACCAGCGGTCATCTTTTGCTTTCGAAGCAACTGACCTTCATCCACCAGGTTTTGAGTATCCGAATGCACCTCAAGCTCGTCATGGAAGGCTTGTTTAGCTCGTTTAAATCGCTCTCCAATCAGCTTAATGATTCCTTTCATCATGTCTGAAACTCCGAATAATAAAAAGTAGCCCCATTAAATTCACACTCATCCTGATCCACCAGTCGACTTTCTCTAACTCGGTGTCCATTAATTAAAATTGGGGCATCTTTATGAGTGCTTTTGACCCGCACTGAATCGGAACTCACCTCAACACTCAAACTTCGCTCATTTAACTGTGACGTGGTCACTACGATGTCATTTGTACATCCAGTGCCTAATCGGTAGGAGCCCTCTGTGAGGTAACTCACTTCACCGATTTCTTTGCCCCGAGTAAAAACAAGAGCTCCCTTGAGTTCCGAAAAGTTGTGCACTTTTAACCCTTTTTCAAAAAAATCATAAGGAACCTGATCTTCGCTCCATCCGTCCAAAATGGGTAAACCCTTCTCTGTTTCACCAACCTTAGGATCATAAGCTCTAAAGAAAGCAATCACTGCTTTGAAGAGACCTCTAAAAAATCTAATGACTTTCATTCAAGGCCTCCCGCTTCTTGATAAACCCAAACTCCGAAGAGGCCAAAATCCAAATCAACCTTCTGAATGTCGATAGTGAGCTCGTTGGTGCCTGGCTTGACTGATTCACCCGGCACCAAAACGCCCAAATTTAAGATCTGGTCGATTGCGTCACTGGACGCCAATTTTTCCTGCTGAACAATTTCACCATTGAAAATCATGGAGAAATTTTTCACACCTCGTCTTTTATAGATTTGAAGCATCACAATGGTGTCTTGTTTTGCCTCTAGCTGCTCAATCTGAAAAGTAACTTTTCCTTCAGAATAAAAATAACCTCTGCCTTTGAAGCTTTCACCATCTCCAAACTGTGCACTGAGTGCTTTTTGAGTCTGGAAATCTGTTTGAGAAGAAGACTTATCTTCAAAATGTTCGGGTTTGATTTCATTCTTTAAGCGATACAAAACACCACCAAAAGCATGCTTCTTGAAATGACCAAACGAAGTTTTTCTTAGGTCAATCAAACTTTCCTTAATTAAAACTCGTTTTTCTTGAACAGAATTGGTTTTAAGTACATGTTCACGAATCAGTTGATTTAAAGTACTGATGGTTTTAAACTGATTTAGGCTAGCCCCCTTTAAAGGTGACTGTATCTGATCTATCGATTCAAACAAATTGGCCCAAACCTGATCGCTCGCTCCGATCCTATTTTTTTCTTGATCTCTCAAGACCTCAAAAAGATCTAAAACAGACCCTTTTAATTCACCGAGTAAAAAGCCTAATTTTTTCACAGGAAAAATACGCTCTACTGTTTCAGCTTGAATAAAAATCACCTGATGAATGACAGCATCCACAAGCGATAAACCTTGAAAAGCTGCTTTCAAGTGAACTAAAGTCCCACGAAAATCCTTAAGCGTCTTTTGAACCAAGAAATAATCTGAAAAGGAAAGTAACTGGTTCGTGTAAAATAGAATGCGATTTGCATATCGTTCATCCAAAAATCCTTTTGGAGCTTTTAACGACTTCAGTAATTCGTCCGCAGGAAGCAATTCAACTCGATCCACCGTTGGATCTAAAGCAATCCTTGCCAATTCAATTGATTGGGGATCTTTTTGCTTAGAGACTAAAACTCTTGCTCCAAACCGACGAATTTGATAGCCCTGCACTTCCTGAAGCTCAGGATCAACCCAAGGTTCTTCCAAGGCCTCAACGGGCTGAATCTGAACAAAAAACTGGGTATTCTCTTCAACAACAAGATCTCGAAGACTCACTAACTCAGGTTCCTCAAGTACCACAGTCTGTCCCATGAAATTAATCGCTGCGCCAGGACTCACGCAAAGACTCATTGGATCATTCTTATCCAATGAAAGCTTAAGGCCCTGAGCATAATGATCAATAATCCCCTCTTTTCCTAAGAGAAACTGGGACAACATTGCGTTTCGGTGAATTGTAAATTCTCCCAAACTATTAAGCTGCTCAGGGGTGAGTTGCTGTCCATGAGAAAAATGAACCATCCGATTTTGATATGAATGTGACTCTTTCACAATCGATCTCCTATTCTAAAATGCCATGGCGATGGCAATCTTTGACTTGTTTTCAGTTTTTGACTTCGATCATTCTGACTCTGGTCTACCAAGAAATAACTCTTCAACCCTCCTGGAATCTCTTTTTCTAAGAAAGTTCGATAATCCGAAATTAAACTTTTAGATATTGGGTTCTGAACCACTTTCAATCGGATGATTAATGAACGCTCAAGTACATCATTTCTTGCAGATCGAGCAGTAGA
>CAYLWK010000292.1:0-2996 GCA_964387255.1 uncultured Oligoflexia bacterium | reverse complement strand
TATGTCATGTATAAGGGCCATTTGCGGAAGATGATGGAGACTAAGCAAATCGAAGGAGTCGACATGGCGATGCTGGATGATGGTCATTATGTACCGGGTTCCGAAGTAAAACCAGTATTATGGAACGAAAAGCCCATGGCCGACTTGCCGTTCATATCCGAAGCTCAGAGGGCGTACTATAAAATTGCCAAGCGGCAGACTGCAACCGGGTTCTGGGACCCGAAAAAGCCAGCGATGGTCGGAGAGACGGTCATGCATCGTGACTATGGCGAAGGAGTCATATCAGACCCGGAAAAGGTCACCGGGACGGGCGACATTATAATGTTACGAGACCGTGGCTTTGATCCTGCAGTAAACGCATTTGTCCGATTCAAGGATAAGGCGGTTCTGGTCCGATTGCGAGAACTAAGACGAGTCAAAAAGGCCACCCCCTTACCCAAAACATCTGTTGCGGCGACAACAGAGAGGCATAAAGTCGATGTATCTGGAAGTACAAAATCAAAAAAGGCGAGCACGGTTCAAATTATTGGTGATAGGCGTGTCAGCTTCGGCCCCATGCAGTCGATGAAGACAGACGCGGCAATCCAGGAACATATATCGGAAATCAAAGGCCAATTAGTGAACGCTAAGAGACAGCTTGATAGATATAGCGGGAGCGCTTTGGGGAAAATAAAATTCGAGCGATGGCGGAAAATCGAGAAGCGATTGCGACAAAGACTGAAACGAGTCATGGAATACGCGAGAACCATGAAAGCTGCGGAAATCCAGACGAATTTACTCTCCCGAAACAAGAGCCAAAACCTGGAGCATCATTTAGACCGCGAGAAAAATGCCCAGGCCGAGGAGGGAATGACAGATATAGCTTCGCTTATTCATGCCACCGAGGAGCGCAAGACTCGAGAGGAAAGATTGCGGAAGTATCATGCCCGCACGGTCGCATTATCTGCTACGGATAAGATGCTACTCGATGATATCAAAAAGAAGGTACATCATGGCATTTTTGGGCACATTGTAGATGCCGTCTTAAAAGATTCTTCTAAATTCGGAGAGATAACGACCTATGTAAATAATTACGCGAGTGCTGAGCAGGGCCACCAGCGCAACCAATTGGGAATGAAACTGATTCGCTTTTGTAATGATATCGTACATGGTCATAAACCCAATCATCAGCATAAAGGTCTTAAGGCGACGATTGAAATTCCCTCTATCGATCTCAGCAGCCTTAATCGGTTACATAGTGCCCGAAACCGACAACCGAAATCAATGGAAGAACCAAAGGCGATGCCGGGTGTCACTTACAATGAACCAAAGATTGATACTTTACCAAATAGTTTCGTCATGACTGGCTCGGAGCTTCTGGGAGAGGCAGCAAGAATTGAGGCCCATAATAAGGCAATGGAGGCTTTACCCGCTTCGGCGATGCAAGATGAAGAAACTCGTCCGAACCATAGACCCCAATTGAATCATAATCAGAAATCAATACCGTTACCCGCAAATATGGCCCCAGCGAGCGACAACGAGAAAAATCAAATCAAGAAACATATGCAAAATACAGCCGAGACGCTCAAGAAAATGGGACAGCATCTTACAGCTGATGCAAAAACGAAACAAATATCAGGAGATTTCTCAGAGATGAATTTGAGGTTTCCGGGGGCTGTTTCAGCCGCAACAAAAATGCCAATTAAAACCAATATCGGCGAAAAACGCAAACGTCCAAAACAATTGCAAGAGCGCAAAGGGACAATGGGAGGCTATGGAGGAATTCTGGGGAGCGGTATTGGACAGACAGCCGGCTCGGGTCCTTTGATAGGGCCGACAGAGTCAAATGTACGCAAACAGGCCCCGACGGAAGACCCGATTCAGTCTGATTTGGGTTTCGATAAACGCAAAGTGCCTCAATACGACGAATACATTCATTTGATGAAGAAAGTAAAAGCTGGCGATGTACAAGCCGAAATAGATATCCAAGGGAAAACAAATGTCGACCCAGATGACCCCGATTTTCTGGCCTACACGAGATACATGGCCAAGATGATGGAGAGGAGACAGACTGGGATGGCCAAAATGAATCGAGATTTCCATAAAACGGCGGCGACGGGAAGACCTGCATATCTTGGTCACAAAGAGGACATCAAGGCCCAAATCGACAAAATCAAGGCAGTCAAAGAAGCAGATCAGAAGCTCGCGGCGTGTATCCAATTAGCAAATGTTCATGGGTTGCCGAAGAAAATCATCCAAGGTCAAAATACATATCCATTGACTCGCGGACAGGGGGCTACCGATGCGGACGTTCTCGCGGCCGCAAATACTTATTTAGCGCAAGTCCAGAAGATTCATTTGAATGCGATTCATGGGCAAGCCGGTATGGATAAATGGCATGATAGTCGCCGACACGACCAATACGAAGAGCATGCGCAGAAACATGAAACCAAAATAGCAGCATTCTCGGGTAAAGAGCCGCGTCTGACTCCTATGCAACGGGCTATGAAGGAAGGTGGTTTGCGACTGCGGGGAGGAGTAGAAGGTTCTAGAACGGCTACTCCAGAGGCATTATCTAGAGATGCGACTCCGGCCCCGGCTGTATTCAGATCAAGATCTGCTACTGATGATTCTGAATTTGTCCCATCACGGTCGGTCTCAGCAGCCCCGGCCCGAGTCTTGCCGCAACGAGCGAGGAAACAAAATATTGAAGCAGCTGAAGGCAAAAAAAGGGCGGATGAAGCGGCGCAAACGCTCCTCGAAAACGATGCTATTAAATTGAGAGATAGTCTCAAAGTACGAGCTGGAGACGAATTATCGCAAGCTCGAAAACTTAATAAGGCAGACCCTCTTCTCAGAAGATGGTGGTCTAGCTGAGTGCAAGCAAGGCCACAAACTTGATCGTTACTTTCCACATGCAGTAGATCTAAATTGCAGCTCTTGCGGCGTGCGGCTTTTGCTTCAAACAAAGATTCTGAAATGCCATCGTTGCGGCGAGACAGTTTGTGGCGCCTGCC
>CAYLWK010000291.1:0-12165 GCA_964387255.1 uncultured Oligoflexia bacterium | reverse complement strand
ACGAAGCTGGCCTACCGGATGGACTTTTCAATGTAGTCATCGGTCGAGCCACTGAAGGCAGCCTGCTTTTAGAAACTCCCATCAATGGTGTGTTTTTTACGGGCTCTTATGCAACTGCTCAAAAGATCGCAACGACATGCGGACCTAAAATGATACGCACTCAATTTGAGTGTGGCGGTAAAGATCCAAGCTATGTTTGTGATGATGCCCCTGTCGAATCCTCTGCAGAATCTCTGTGTGAGGGATCTTTTTTTAATGCAGGACAGAGCTGTTGTGCTGTGGAAAGAATTTATGTTCACGAAGCTGTGTATGATGATTTTTTAGAGTCCTTTATTGAAAAAGCAAAATTGTGGACAGTTGGACCGCCTACGGATGCCCAAACTCAACTAGGACCTCTCACCCGTAAAGAGCAAATTGCAGTGATTCAAGATCAAATTCAAGATGCCTTTGAAAAAGGTGCAAAGATTGCCTTAGGGGGCAAGTCAAAGTCAGGACCTGGGAATTTCTTTGAAGCCACTGTTCTCACGAATGTGAATCATGAGATGAAACTCATGCGTGAAGAGAGCTTTGGGCCTGTGATTGGAATTCAAAAAGTGAAAAATGATCACGAGGCCATTGAAAAAATGAACGACACTCAGTACGGACTCACTGCTGGGGTTTACAGCTCGGACCAGTCTCGAGCGGAAACCATTCTACGCTCCGTAAACTCAGGCACGAGCTATTGGAACTGTTGTGACCGAGTGAGCCCCACCTCCCCTTGGAGTGGAAGAAATCATTCAGGTCTCGGAGCAACCTTAGGAAAAGAAGGGATTTTGAATTTCACGCGTCCAAAAGCATTTCACTTTCGGAGCCCTGTATGAAGCCACTCATCACGTTTGATTTTTGGGATACGATAGTTTTAGACGACTCAGATGAGCCAAAACGTCAAGCTCGGGGGCTAAAAACAAAAGAAGCCACACGGATTGACTTATTAGAACAAGCCATTCACCAAGCCGATCCGAAGTCGCCGATCACTCGAACTCAACTACTAGCTACCTTTAACGCCACCACACAGGCATTTCGTGAGCAGTGGTTAAGTCATCAAGTCACCTGGACGGTTCGAGAGCGACTGGGTTATTTTTTAAACTCACTCAAACTCACGCTTCCTGAACCCATGGTGACCGCACTGATTGACACTATGGAAACGATGGAAGTGGAAATCACGCCAGAACTCTTGCCTGGAATTGAGTCAGCTCTCCAATCACTCAGTCACAACTATCAGCTCGGAATCATCTCAGACACGATTTACAGCCCAGGAAGGAGTTTGAAGCTTATTTTAGAGAAAGCGAACTTATTGAGTCTTTTTACTCATTTCCATTTTTCAGATGAGCTTGGATTTTGTAAACCTGACCAGCGAATTTTCAAACTTGCAATTGAGAAAGGCAAGGTCTCTCCCCAACAGTGGGTTCATATTGGGGATCGAGAACAAAATGATATTTTAGGACCCAAATCTTGTGGTGGAAAATCAATTTTAACAACGGTTTGTCAAAAAAAGAGAGTTTTGGAAGCGTTAGAGTCACAAGGAACACAAGCTGACCAGGTTTGTCACGCTTATGATCAGCTTCCAGAGCTTATAGCTGAGGTATTAATAAAATCATGATTTCAACGGATAAAAAATTTTTAATCATTGATGGGTACTCCAAAGAAAGCCGTGATCAGTTTCAAGCAGCAGAAATGAAGATCGCCGGACAACTCTACCAGGAGATGCTTCATCGTGTGGCTCCAAATGCAAAAGCTGAAGTGTTTTTTCCAAGCGATTTGAATCTGCAGCCAAAAGCAGAGCTCAGTGATTACGATGGAGTTCTTTGGACAGGATGTAATAAAACAGTCTTTCACATGGATGATCCTTGTGTGATTCGAATGCGAGACTTAACGAATCGTTTTTTTGAGCTGGGGACTCCGAGTTTTGGAAGCTGCTGGGCCGCTCAAATTGCAGTGGCCGTTGCAGGAGGTGAAGTAAAAGCGCACCCTCGAGGGCGGGAGATTGGAATCGCTCGGAAAATTCACCTCACTGAAGCAGGAAAAAAACATCCCATGTATCAGGGAAAAAACCCAGTATTCGATGCTTTCATTTCCCACGACGATGAAATCACTAAACTTCCGCCTAATGCACAAGTATTAGCCGGAAACTCATGGTCGCAAGTTCAGGCGGTGATCGTGCCTTATAAGAAAGGGGTGTTCTGGGCGGTTCAGTACCACCCTGAGTATGACCTTCATGAAGTGGCGCGCTTATTCATTGCTCGAAAAGAGAAAATGCTTCGTTGGGGATTTTTTGAAAACGAAACCCAGTTAAATCAAATGGTTGAAGATTATCAAGCGTTAGCAAAGTCTCCACAGACGAAGCATCTTTTATGGAAATATGCCATCGACGAAGATGTCTTAAACACTCAGTACCGCGAACTTGAATTCCAAAACTGGCTCAAAGCGCACTTTTGAGTTCCCTAGCTTCTGCTATTTCGCAGGAAGTTCTTAGGCGAGTACTTTTTCTCGTTTTGGATCGACCAAGGCACCCTTAAAGCGTTGCGCGGCGATTCGCTGTCCCATTGATTCAATCTCAAACCCTTCATGAGTCGGTCCGATTGTTTTTGGTGCGATTTCAGAAGGCACATAGCCATACACAATAGGCTTTTGGACTGTATGACCATACCCGCTACTTGTCGCCACACCGACGAGTTTCCCTTGATGATAAATCGCCTCTCCCCCATGAACAGGAACCTTCTCATTCAAGGTAAATCCGACGCATTTTTGACTTGGACCTTGTTTTTTAACCTGTTCCAAAGCTTTTTTTCCGATGAAGTCTTGCTTTTTTTCAAGCTTCACACAAAACCCAAGACCTGCTTCATAGGGATTGATCTCAGGAGTTAAGTCAGTACTCCAATAACGAAATCCTTTCTCAAGTCGAAGTGATTCGATAGCTCTATAGCCTACATTTTGAATCTGATACTTTTGTTGATGCTTCCAAAGGGTATTGTAAACCTTCAGACACCCTTCTTTGGGAATATGTAACTCCCAACCCAGCTCTCCCACATAAGTCACTCGAAGAGCTTGACATAAGACGCCATCGATTTCGATGCGACGGCTCGTCCCGAACGGAAATTGATCATTTTCAAGGCTCTCTGGATGGGACACCACTTCTTTTAAAAGTGCTCTTGAGTGCGGCCCACAGACATTAATCACTCCATAGTCAAAAGTCACATCCTCAATTTCAATCGAGCCAAACTTACTTCTATTTCGATGCTCTCGAATCCATGCCTGATCATGGGTTCCAAACGCCGTTCCTGTCACGCCATAATAGACATCCTGTTCCATTCGCATGAAAGTGAGGTCAGATTCAATCCCTCCTTTTTCGTTGCATAGTTGTGTGTAGACAAGAGATCCAATAGGGCAGTCAAGCTCATTCACAGCCAAAGTATTCAAAAACTCACTCACCCGCTCACCTCTCACCATAAATTTATTGAATGAGGATTGATCAATCAGGCCGACTTGATTTCGAACAGAAGAGCATTCTTGACCGACTGGTTCGTGCCAGTTTGGAAAACCAAAACTCAAGCTATCTTTTGCTTCCATTCCCTTTGGAGCAAACCAATTAGGCCGCTCCCAGCCCATCTTACTGCCAAACACTGCTCCTTTTGTTTTCAATGTTTCGTATAAAGGAGAGCAAAACCCAGGACGAGCCGACTGATGTTCTTCGTGAGGCCAATGAAGCGTGTAATGTTTTGCATAAAGCTCGCAGCTACGTTTAGTAACTCGTTCTAAAGATTCATGCGCACGACCAAAGCGCCTAATATCCACACTCCAAAGATCAAGAGAAGGTTGTCCTTCGACCATCCACTCAGCTAAAAATTTACCCGCACCCCCTCCGGCCGCAATTCCATGAGCGTTGAACCCTGCCGCTACAAAATAGTTTTCAAGCTCAGGGGCCTTTCCCATGATAAAATTTCCATCTGGAGTGAACGCCTCGGGTCCATTGATGAGCTTTCGAATTCCAGTTTGGTTTAGAATTGGAATGCATTGAGCTGCATTTTCAAACAAGGGAGTGAAATGATCTAAATCGGCCGGCAAAAGCTCTTGACCGAAGTCTTCAGGCGGGCCCTTAGGTGACCATGGAATGGGATTAGATTCATACCCCCCCACCACGAGGCCTCCCATTTCCTCTTTAAAATAGACGAGACGATCCGGATCCCGAAGCGTCGGAAGACCGCTAGGTAAATTCGAAATTGGCTCTGTCACCAAGTACTGGTGCTGAATGGGAATCAATGGCACATTCACACCCGATAGAGCGGCCAATTGTCTTGCCCACATTCCCGCCGTATTCACCACTAATTCTGCCTGATAAGTCTGTTGATCTGAAACCACTGTTTGACAACGACGATCTTTCACTTCTGTGGAGAGGATTTTTTCATTCCTGTGAAAGACCACGCCGTGATTGCGTGCACCTTTTGCTAACGCATGGGTGATCATGCTTGGATCGGCATACCCATCTGATGGAATCCATGCTGCAGCCTTCACACCTTCCAAAGACACAAGTGGAAAACGCTCTTTCACTTCGTTTGGAGTGATCAGTTCCAGCTCCATTCCAAAGCTTCGAGCAGTCGTTTGAGCTTTTTTTAACTCTAAAACACGGTCCTCAGTGCATGCCAACCTGAGACCTCCAACTTGTCTCCAGCCGGTGGCTTGACCTGTTTCTTTTTCAAGTTCTGTATAAAGCTGGACACTGTGATTTAAAAGTCGAGTGATATTTCGTGATGATCTGAGTTGCCCCACCAAACCTGCAGCATGCCAGGTAGACCCACTAGTCAACTCTCCTTTTTCCACCACATGAATGTCCCTCCAGCCAAACTTTGCTAGATGGTAAGCCACAGAGCATCCAACGATGCCTCCCCCGATAATCACAACACGTGCCTGAACTGACATTATTGCTCCCTTTTGACAATTCGATAGTTTGAAAAAAACCAAACTAGAAAAAAAATGAATCCAAAACCCAAGCCAATTTTACGAATCACTGCAAGCCACTCATCGCTTGGTTTTAACCAGTCCCACTGCGATGGATGCTGATCATGAATCGGTTTTAAAAAATTCAAGGCGGGACGAAACTCTTGTTTTGACACCAAAGTCCCACTTTCGGTTTGACTTAAAAACCGTTTTAAATCTGTGTCCCCCTTATCAAGCTCTATGTAATAAACAAACCATGCAGATTTTCCTTGCGATTTTAACCGTTCATACGGCCCTTCAGCATAATGCTTTAAATATAAATCATCAAAATCTGTTCGATCTTTTTTCCGTATCCAAGGTGGAAGGTGATGGACACCGTCGGTATAAAGAAGAATTAGATTTTTCTGATCCGGATGAGACCCAAAAGACTCTGTCGCTCTTTTAAAGGATAGATCCAAGGCACCAATGAGATTCGTCCACTGCCCTAATGCTGAAATCGTTTTTACTTTTTCAATAAACTGAGTGCGTGTTGATTCATCTTTTACTTTCCACTTAAAGTGAAACTTTGCTTCAAGATCAAAGGTCAGGAGACTTAGGATGTCTCCTGGTTGAGCGTGGGCAAGAATCGTCTCTAAAGAACCAACAACCGAGGGAAGGAGTTGACTTTCAGTCATGCTTCCAGAGGTGTCAATCACAACGATGAAGTGTTTATAATCTCGTTTCGTGCAACTGGAGATAAAAAATAGAATCGTAAAACAGATCAAAGACACGGGTAGAGTAGTGCGGAAAAACCTCGTCATTTTATTGGGTTATCACAATTTCCTCATGGCAGATACCCCTGTCGGCGGCTTTTCAAGCTTCTTTAAAGGCATTCAAGCCCAATAAGTAGAGCAATTTCATACTTTTATGGTAAGAGAATGGGGTTATGAATCACCGTTACCTTCGAGACCTATGGAAGCTTACCTCTCTCTTATCCTCTCTATTTTTCGGGGTGACTTTGTGGCAATCAACTTTCTCTCAAGCACAGTCGCCCGAGGTTCTCATAAATCACCCCTTAGATGAGTTGGTCCGAATGAACGCCATTCCCGAGGCAATCCCTTTGGGACTGCTCAAAGAAGCCGGCGAGAAATCAAACGCCAGGGTTTTATATTATGTCTTTCTTTATCGATCGCTTCAAAGAGTTTTGCCACCGAATGAGCTCGAGCGATTTTTTAGAGTCCTCATCAGTTCAGATGGCATCACTAAGAAGACGCGAGACTTAGAGCAAATCTTAAGAGCAGCTCGAGTGGCCAACCTTGAGATCTTTCTTTCCGTTTACAATCGAACCATCCAAAGAGAGGCAAAAATTTCACACTCTAGGACATCTTCCCAAGATGGGGACGCTTCGATTGAACACCCGGAAAATTCTTCTCAAAGGCTTCACGAGCTAAAACTAGAATCTTGGGGACTGGTGGCTCTTTTTCATTTCTACGATTGGCTTGCTCAACACACAGACGCAGAAAGACCTCAGTTCTACCGGGGACTCCCCTATCAAAAACAGCACGCCAGAGTGATCCATTTGATGGCGAAAACGGTGAAGCACCCAAGACTTCCGTATCGACCCCATGGCGTCAATGCACCAGAACCAATTTTTGATGCTTCAAAATGGCAGAATTTTTTTAAACCCTTTGACAATCCGGATTTTCAAACGTTGATCCCAGGCCTTCAGAGTTTTAAATTGGCTTTTCTAGCTGCGCTCGTGAATTATCAAGCAGGACATCGAGCAAGTGCTCAAATATCAGAATTATCCAATCAATTTTTTCGCGAACTCCACGCTTACTATCAAGAAGCTCCCGAGGAACGGTTTCAAGAAGTAAAATCTCTTCTTTTGATTTATTTGGCAAATTCCTCGTCTGATGCACTGATTAGAAAAATTGAATCTGGAAAAAGTTTAAATCTTAGGGGTAAAACGCTGTCTGAAGCCATTTTGAAAATTCGAAACTGGCACCAATCGACCCTAAGAAGGTTTATTTTAGAAGGCCACCTGCCGGCTTCTTTTTCAAGCTCAGAAACATCTGTCCTTGCTAAAGCTCACCAATGGTTTTTGGATCAGGCAAACGGCCACAGTAATGCATCAGGCTCCCCTTGTAGCACAGCACACCAGCTTGCCACGCCCTGATGAAACAATGATAGACAAGGTTGAGTGTCGTGTTTACACTCAAGACCATGAAGCTAGGGATTGAGGTTTTTCTTGGGGATCAAAAAAAACAAGACTCTTTAAAAGGGCAGCGAGTGGCCTTAGTGGCCCACCCAGCCTCCGTCAATCATCATTTAGAACACACGCTCTTTTTGCTAAAAAACCAAACATCTCTCGCCTTGAGTGCTGCGTTTGGGCCTCAACATGGCATGCGAGGTGAGAAGCAAGATAATATGATTGAAAGTGAGGAGTATTTAGATCCTGAATTAGGTATTCCTGTATTTTCACTTTACGGAGAGGTTCGAAAGCCCACAAAAAAAATGATGCAATCGTTTGATGTGCTTTTGTTCGACCTCCAAGATGTGGGGACTCGCGTTTATACGTTTTTAACGACCTTGTTCTACCTCATGGATGCTTGCGAAAAGGAGCAAAAAAAACTCATTGTTTTAGATCGTCCAAATCCAGCTGGCAGAGCTGTAGAGGGATCATTGCTTGAAGAGGCTTATCAGAGTTTTGTGGGTGCAGCGCCAATGCCAATGCGTCACGGACTCACATTGGGTGAAGCGGGCTCTTGGTATTATGCGCTTAAAAAAATGAGCTTCCCTTTCGAAGTCATTTGCATGGAAGGTTATCGTCCTGATGAAGGTTCATTTTTAGGATGGCCTCATTTTGATTTACCTTGGGTGAACCCCTCGCCGAATATCCCTACGCTCTGGACAACATGGATTTATCCAGGAACTGTTTTACTCGAAGGAACCACCTTGTCAGAGGGGCGGGGCACGACCATCCCACTGAACCTTGTGGGGGCAAAAACGTTTGATAGCAAGAAACTATTGAAGCGCATGAAACAGCTGGCTCCCCAGTGGCTTGAAGGGTGTCATCTTAGGCCTCTCTTTTTTGAGCCGACCTTCCATAAATATCAAGGAAGTCTTTGTGAGGGGTTTCAGTTTCATGTGGATGATCATCGACTTCACAAAAATCAATTCTCCCCATATCGATTGATTTCATTGATTTTAAAGTGTGTTCACGAATCGAAATCCACTGAGAACCTATGGAACCCGGGACCCTATGAATACGTAGAAAACCACCTTCCAATTGATGTGATTTCAGGGAGTTCAAAGCTTCGTCACTGGGTAGAGTCTTCCTCCGAAACCATCGGCCACTGGGATGATTTCCTAAAAACAGATGAGGAGCAATGGCTCAAAATCGGTCAACCTTTCTTACTTTACTAGCCTAAAGAATCTAAGGCCTTTAAATGATCTATCTACTATGGTATTAACAGTTTCGTTAAACTGAAGGGACATTAAAGAAAAAGAGAGCTTCAGAAGTGAGTTTAAACGATCCGTCGAAAATAAAACGTCAATGGCCAAAGATCTGGATTTTTCAAAGCCTGATCGTTTCTTACGTTAGTTTATTCGGCTACTCAAGCAAAGCGCATCTTCTTCCAACCGATCCTGCCCCTACGCTAGGACCAAACCTTCCTGCCTCGTGCCACTCAACGTTTAAAAAGGATCCAACTTTGCTTGAAGGGGATTTGCAAAGAATCACTGGCCAAGCGATCAATCCAGGGCGTGATTTTTCGGAAAATCGATTTGTACTTCGGTTTTCAACTGAGGGGCTGTTGCCCGAAACAGCCCACGGTGCTTCAAATCAGTTTTTAATGCAGTTTCTGTACAGTCCCATGCCCACAGATCCAGTTTATGCAAGGCAGCTTGCCATCGACAGGTTAAAGCTAAAACCTTGGACGGCTGATTTTCTAAATCGAATCACCACATTAAATGTAGCTGGGGATATGATTCATGATTTCCAGGTCGCACATTTGGATGCTATTAAATCCTTCATTATCGAAGCAAGTTTTAAGAGTTTAGAGCAACTTGAGCTTCTTGTACGAGCCACTCGACCGGAACGGGTGGCGCGCGTCTTTTCAGGAGCACATCTCACTCAAAATGCTCTTGCTGAGATGAATTCTTGGATCCCCGTTTTATTGCCCGTTCTCAAAGATGATGAGAAAGTTGCTTTTACAATAGTCTCGAAGGTTCAAGCACGTCGATTTGCTCCGATAGACGAGCACGGCACACTTCAAAAATTCCTCAACCCCTCAAACCAGCCGTATTTCTTTGTTGATTTAGTCAGGACCGATGCTCCTGAGCAAGACTCGGAACACATTGTTGCTCTGACTGCAAAGGAGTTTATTCATGCATTTTCAGATTTATTCCCTAAACTCAAGTCTGTTCTCTCGCATGGCCCCTAAGCGCCTGACTCCCTTGAAATAGCCCCACCATCACTCCTACACAAAGCACCATCAGCGGGACGGTCGGCCACATAGGTAGTTGCATTGAAAGTCCAAATCCAATGCCTACTCCGATCAACGTCGTGCTTATCATTCGATTACGATAGCTTAAAAGGTCACTTTTCTTTGACCGACTCAGGATCACGGGCGCCAGAAGGGCGGCCCCCAGTGTGAACAAGATCCCCAAGTTTTGAATGCAAACAATCAGGATCAGCACAGAAACGGTCTCATCGTAGACTTGATCTGCCCGAAAGGACTTCTTAAGTTTTATTCTACGGTTGCTTCCTGCGTTGGTTTTCAAAACAGCGTCGATAAAAGAAAATGAAGCAAATTTTTTAAAAAAGCCCCACTCGATCCCCAGAGCACCACTTGAAACTAAAAGTAGTATTTTTGCGGTTTTTGAATCAAGCGTAGCGATGTCGCCGAAAAATAAAAGCTTAAAATGACTCTCCAAAATAGGAAAAGCGACACTCAATGCGTAACTCAGTGCCATGAAGGTTAAAAATACCGTCAGCAAAAAGCTTTCTGAAGAACCTTTCCATGCGTTCCTGTGAGAGTCCACTACTTTCCAACATCCAAAACAAAGAATTGGATTCAAAATGGTTGCTAAAGAGACAGCTTCATCAAGTGGTAAAAAAAGATGTCCAACTCCAATTGAAAGAAGTCCAAAAAAAATCGTAAACTGACTGAGTGCAAGCAACTGGACTGTTTGTGATCGAGCGCATAAATGAGCTCCTCTCAGAGTAAGAAAACCACTCACACTTAAACTCGACAAAGCTTGCCATATAAAATAGGTCCAAACCACCATTAGGCAAACTCTCCAAGAACTTCGTCGGCTCGATGCAATTTAAGCTGCACAAAGCCTTCCTGACTGAGTGTAGGCGGATAATCATGACTCGTCACAATCAGAGAATTTTGACTCGAAAAAGATTCTAAACACTTCTGCATCTGAGTGATCGATCGGTGATCAAGGTGATTGAACGGTTCATCTAGAAGTGTGAGAGAGTTTTTTTTCAAAAGTGTTCCTGCCACTAGAGCTCTTTGTCTTTCACCACCACTTGCCTGGTTCCAAGCTTTCGTGAGGTCTTTTGAAAGATACGGCTGAGTTTCTAGCATCTCACTTGAAACAGTGTCACCATAAACTAACTCGATCACATCAAGCAAAGAAACTGGAAAATGAAAAAAAAGTTGATGCACCTGAGGAAGATAAGCAATGGCCCACTGATCATAAGAATGAATCAATTCGCCGAGCCATCGAGAATGAACCCCTGCAAGGGATTTTAATAAAGTACTTTTTCCAGAGCCATTTTCTCCACAAATCCACAAGCACTGATTCAAAAAAGTCATTTTAAAGGTGCAGGGTTGATTAATAGGTGTCTTTAGGTCTGTCTCAAGGACAAGTGACTTGAATTCAATCATTCACTGAAGTCCTTGAATAATGCGACTCACTAACCTCTCCTGAACCCCCTCAAGGCTAGAAAGCTTTGGATCTGTGAGTTTTACTCCTCCAGGCACTGAAATACTTTTAACCTGAGAGAGTGTTTCAAAGCGCTTCATCACATTCGTTGGGTGATGATCCATTTGAATGGCAAGTTTGATCTTCTCAGCACGAGCTTGTTTAGAAGCTGCAATGATTTGTCCCATTGAAGGAGGAACCCCTGGTGTGTGTTCGATTGAACCCTGAGATTGAATTTGATAGTCCTTGAAAAAGTAATCGAGCTCTTCATGATACTGAATCACTTTTAATTTGGAGTCAGCGTCACCCTTAGAAGGTTGATGTTGATTCAATGCTTGTCTAATTCTTTTAATCCCTTTTTCTTGGATCGATTTCATTTTCTTTGAAAATTTCTGAACATTTGCTTCAAACTCAGCTGCTTTCTTAGGTCGAAGCTCAGTAAGCTTGGCTTGAATCACTCGCGCTGCTTCAATGAGGCGACTCGGTGCTAGGTAAAAATGAGGATTGCCTTCGGGATGCACGTGTCCCATGGATCGATCCACAGGCTCCTGTAACTTGCCTAGGACCTGAATCTGCGCACCCACTTCTAAATAACCCGGAGCACCTTTTTGAACACGGATGTTTCCGGATCGCTCTAGGACTTGCGGCAACCATCCAATCTCAAGACTTAATCCAACCGCTACAACGAGATCCGATGAGGCAACTTGGACGATATACTGCGGCACCGCGTCCACGAAATGAGGATCCTCTGCTCCAGTCAAAAGTGATTTGACGTTCACGGAGTCTCCTCCCACCTGCTTTGCAACTTCCGCGAGATCTGCCAATGTCGTTACCACTTCCATGGGCGACTCACCTGCATTGGCTCCTTGAATAAAAATTAAACTGAGAATGAGTAAACCGAACTTTTGAATCATGATCCTACCTCTTAAAACACATGCGACGGATGTGCTCCTAATAAAAACACGGTTTGTAAAAACACTTGCTGAGAAGTCACGGGTGCTCGATCTGCACTCTTATCCCATTCCCACTGCCCACCTATTCGAAAAACTAAAAACTCGCTATGCCGATAAGTTAGCTGAGGTGCTAGCGCAGTGATCGAATTAGGAATGTAGTTTCCATTCAAAAAATTAGAGAGATTCATAAAGTAATCCCATCGTACCCCAAAAGAAAATGCTGGATCAAATCCAACTTCAACAAATTGATAGGTCCCAATATTCTCTGTCGGCGCAAGCGAGGGAAGCTTCTGCCGTCGAACCCAAAGCTCCGACTGAT
>CAYLWK010000290.1:0-4090 GCA_964387255.1 uncultured Oligoflexia bacterium | reverse complement strand
CGAGAGGTGGTGATCTCCCGCTTTTCCTCTTTATTACGAGGCTTCTTCATCGGCTGAGGTTTTGGGGGATGCGCTTGAGTGGTTGCTACCCCCATCTGTTTGGATAATCCATCCACTTTAGCAAATTGAGTAGTCATTTCTACCTGACTATTCAACGCTAGCTCATATTGAAACCGTAGTCTTCGATACTGCGACTGCATCTCAATGGCCTGAGTTTCAAGAGAAGTCTTCAGTGATCTTTGTTTGAATTCTTTTTCTTTAAATGTCGCTGAGCGCGTGAATGGCAAAAAGTCTTGATGACTAGCCACTTTCTTTTGAGCGAAAACGACTGGTTTCCGTCGGTTCTCAGCACGTCTCAATTTCGCAAGGCTCGTAATAGAAATGGGTTGAAGGTGGTTGTCTGGAAAATCGACCTTCACTAACGCTTTTAAGTCATTCGCATTGACTAAGCCAGGCGCTCCAGAGCCGATACCTTGATCCATTCCAACTTCTAAATTTTGAACGAACTTAAGTGAGCTCAAAGAATTTCGAATCCCAGCGCCGTTGAACCATTGATTCCAACGAACCCCAGAAAAAACTAAGCCCGTCCCTAAAATAAAAAAACCAATGCTCAAAAGAAACGAGCGTCCCTGAGACCTTCCTAGTAAGGATTGATGATCGATTGATTTTTTTATCCGATGCCAATCAATTGACATTCTCAGAAATCCCTTTTCCCATCGGTTCATAGCCCAAAAGCCAAGGAGTGCAATTTTCTCTGTTTCTAGGGCTGTGAGGACACACCTCAACCCCTAAGTTAGCTTCAGCCACACTCACTCTTTATTAGTATCGGATCTTTTCTCCAAACATAAATGAGCTAAATTTACCTAGGAATCATGTATCTATCGAATAAATTGAAAAATCCAAAGAAAAAAATAAGTTCCCTTTTGAAAGCCCCTTGACTAGTCTAACGAGCATGGAAGTGCATGGATTCACACTGCTTCGAAACGGAGTGAAGTACGACTACCCATTTGAAGCCTCCTTAAAGAGCCTCCTGGGACTCTGCTCCACAGTGGTCTTAGCTCTTGGTGATAGTGAAGATTCGACCGAGGAAAAAATCAGTGCACTCTCAGGGCTCACAGTGATCCACACCCACTGGGGTGCTCCCAAACCCGACGGGGGCCATGTTTTAAGTGAACAAACCAATCTAGCGCTTGAGCACCTAAGAACACTCCACCCAAAAGGCTGGGCACTTTACCTTCAAGCAGATGAAGTCATCAGTGAGCAAGACCATCATCTCATTAAGCGTGACCTTGAAAAGGCAGATCAACAGGGCTGTGATGCCGTTCGATTTCGGTACTATCATTTTTGGAAACACTATCATCAATTGGCTATTTCCCGTCGTTGGTATCCTCATGAAATTAGAGCAATTCGCTTGGATTCAACAATCAAAAGTTTTGGGGATGCCCAGAGCTTTCAAAATGCAAAAAAAGTCTATGAATCAGAAGCCCGCATCTTTCATTATGGCCACGTGAAACCTCAGGATAAACTTGATGAGAAGAATTGGGACTTTGGTCTTTGGTGGCATACCCAAGAAGATCTTAAAAAGGCACTTCGACGTGGGAAACAAAAAGAACAGCGCGAGGTGGTGCTACCTTATTTCGGTCACCACCCAATGGTCATGCACGATCGAATCAAAGCCGCCCAAACCGTTGCACACTCCCTAACTCCGCGGATCACCCACCAAAGTCCAACACCACCGCCACCAAAGCACCTCTATATCCTAACCGAGAATCCGGACCTTATTGAGGCACTCCAAGATCAAATCCACGCTAAGGTTCATCTAATTTCAAACCTTTCAGAACTTAATAAAAAAAGCGCTCAGGAGTGCTTGGTTTTAAAAAAACCAAAGTTGCTTGAGAGACTTTTCTATTATCCATTTTTTAAAACTCATGTTCCGTTTCAAATGCATTCCCCGAATGCACGCCCTTATACGGAAAAACAATATCTTGCGCTTCGTCTGTCTGAAAAAAATATTAAAGCTGATTTTTAGTCTGTGAGTGAAATGGTGGAAGAAAAAATGAATTGGATTGGATTCAACCTTGAAAGAGTTAAAAGTACAAAGAGTTTTTAGTTCGAGTGCGTTCCTAGCACTCGTGACGTTCGGATCAATGATTTTAAGCACTTCATTTTTATTACTCTCGAGCGCAGTCGCGTCCTCTTGCGAGTCCACCCATCACCGTGGTGGAGAAGCATTACCCTATACGTTTCACATCCAGGACTATAGCAAAACCAATGATGATCGCACTGCAACGCTTGGAAAGATTCTCGATGATTTTAAAAAAACCTGGGGGTACCGTCCAAAGATCTCTTTGACTCGAATGAGGGTGGCACCTAACCACTCACTTGCTCTTGGGATCCCATTTAGGATTCAGGTTACTTTGAACTCAAAAGAACAGTTGAAGTATTTTGAGCTGTTATTGTTTCGCTATGCAGAAATTGCTTTGAACCCTAAAGACCCGATCGAGCTTCTCTCAATTCTTTTTGGAGATGTTGGAAGAATTCAAGCTTTTCGAAAAAAATTAGAGTATGCAAGCGACTTCACTTGGATTCATATCAGTCCCAAACGATTCAAAAAAGCCCATGAAATTGAATCACCTGACTACGCTGTAATTCTCGATCGTGCCCATCAACTTAAACTGACCTCTCGGGGATCAGACTCCCCATCGATTGTCAGTACTGTAAAACTCTGGTTCACTGAAACTTTTTTAAGGTCAATGAAACTAGGAGCTTCGATGTCCTTACTCCATGGCCTCTATTTTTATACGTCGAATTCCGTAGACCCAGCTCTCCTCAAAGTCATTCCCAGCATTGGAATTTTGATCTCTGGTAGCTATGCTTTTTATCAGGGAATTCGTCTGATCACAGCGCCTCTTCTAGCAATTTACGACTTTATCCAATCCGAACGGTCTCCAATCTCGCCATTTGGAGAGTATCAAGCGAGACTAGAAGCAAAAAAAGTTCTCAAAGAATTAGAAAGAAATTTTCGCAACACTTCTACGAAAAACACATTCATCACGATCGGGGAAGCTCCTTTAACTGAGGACGCCGAAAAAATATTGCAACGCCACTTCCCAGAAGCCTACCGACTGATTGCCGATCAGGACCTAGTTGAAATTCCAGAAGTTGAAATTTTTAGGAGGACTCAAGGCAAAGCACTCCGGGAGCATAGAAGACAAGCTTCGCCTGTGAGTTTTTACGAGCCATTGAAATTTGTGATTAATGGTCCCAATCCGAGAGATCTAAATCAAACACTCTCACTGCATCGCTAGTTCGATAATAAGGAATGACGGCACAAGGATGACCCTTGAATTGAGGGTTTTTATTTTCCAAGCTGTTGACGAATCAACGCACGCTGAAGCTTTAGTTGGTACTTTTTGAATCGATCTTCTGAAATCTGAGGGTCTTCTAATACCTCTTCGGCTTTTTTCTGAGCCTTACGTGCTCGATCAACGTCAATCTCAGGAGCAAACTCAAGCGTGTCGGCAGTAATTTTAAGATGTGTATCATCACCACTGACTTCATAAAAACCCGTTGAAATAAAACCGGCGCGATTTTCATTCTGAACGTCGCCTCGGATCTTAAAAATCCCTGTCTCAAGCTGTCCCATCATCGCAGCATGTCCAGGAAGAATCTCGATCTCCCCCTCGGTTGAGAACAATAGAACACTTTCAACTGAGGTTTCGGTGAAAAGCGTTCGCTCTGGTGAAAGCAACGTGAGCTTCATTTCAAAATCCTTTTCAGTTTAGAGCTAAGTCTTTTTACCGCTCTTAGCTAAAGATCATTTCAATTTTTCTGCTTTTTCTAAAGCATCCTCGATGGTTCCTACAAGATAGAATGCTTGCTCTGGAACATCATCATGCTTTCCTTCACAGATTTCTTTAAATCCTCGGATAGAGTCTTCAAGCTTGACGAACTTCCCTGGCAACCCTGTGAATTGCTCTGCAACGAAAAATGGCTGAGATAAGAATCGCTGAACTTTTCGCGCTCGAGCCACGACCAGTTTATCTTCCTCTGATAGTTCATCCATCCCCAAAATCGCAATGATGTCTTG
>CAYLWK010000289.1:0-4946 GCA_964387255.1 uncultured Oligoflexia bacterium | reverse complement strand
TTGATGAATCGATGGTAACGGGTGAGCCCATTCCTGTGGAGAAGAGTCCTGGAGATCCAGTGGTAGGAGCCACTCTCAACAATACGGGAAGCTTTCTGATGGAAGCAAAAAAGGTCGGCTCAGAAACTCTACTTGCCAGAATTGTAGATATGGTTGCTCAAGCACAACGAAGTCGTGCTCCTATTCAAAAACTCGCAGATCTTGTAGCCAGTTACTTTGTCCCAAGCGTGATAGCTATATCTCTGGTTACATTTGCACTTTGGGGCTGGTTGGGTCCTGATCCAAAGTTTGCGCACGCTTTAATTGCCGCAGTATCTGTTCTCATTATTGCCTGTCCTTGTGCCCTTGGGCTTGCAACACCTATGTCAATTATGGTTGCTACCGGTAAAGGAGCAGGATTGGGTGTTTTATTCAAAAACGCTGAGGCTATTGAGCTAATGAGAAAGGTAACCACGTTGGTGGTCGATAAAACGGGTACCTTGACCGAGGGAAAACCAAAACTTGTGAGCCTGTTCCCCAATCAAGGCAGTGAAGAAGAACTACTTTACTTTGCTGCAACCCTTGAGAAGGGAAGTGAGCATCCTCTTGCCCATGCCATTATACAAGGTGCATCGGATAGGAAGATAAAGCTGGGTGATACCTCTGATTTCAATTCGGTTACCGGAAAGGGAATTGTGGGGGTCATTGATGGAAAGAAAGTCGCACTCGGAAATATTTCACTCATGAAGGATATAGATGTCGGAATAGACGACTCTGTCCTAGAGAAGGCAGATTCTTCAAGAGGCGAAGGTCAGACTGTGATGTTTTTATCTCTTGATGACTCCTTCTTGGGTCTCATTGGTGTAGCCGATCCAATCAAAGAGAGTGCTGAAGAAGCCATTCGAGAGCTCCACAGTGAGGGGCTCAAGGTTGTGATGCTCACGGGTGATTCGAGAAAGACCGCTGAAGCAGTAGCCAGAAAATTAAATATCGACAAGGTAATAGCGGAGGTGCTTCCCGACCAGAAGGTCGAAGCGGTCGAGAATCTTCAAAATAAGAACGAAATTGTTGCAATGGCTGGAGATGGAATCAACGACGCTCCGGCTCTTGCTAAAGCTCATGTAGGTATCGCGATGGGTACCGGAACTGATGTGGCGATGGAAAGTGCTGGAGTAACCTTAGTTAAAGGGGATCTCCGGGGAGTTCTAAGAGCGAGAAAGCTCAGTAGAGCAACCATGGCCAACATCAAGCAGAATTTGTTTTTTGCTTTCTTTTACAACTCGGTGGGAGTTCCAGTAGCTGCGGGAATCTTGTACCCATTTTTCGGAATTCTCCTGAGCCCAATGTTGGCTGCGGCTGCTATGAGCTTTAGTTCAGTATCCGTGATTGCGAATTCGCTGCGGCTCCGGAAAAAAACCCTCTGAATGGGATTTCTTTTTTAGAGCCCTAAAATCTATTTAAGTATTTGAAATTATTAAATTTTTTGAAATGGCTCAGGAGGTGCCTGTCCAATGATTCTAGTGACTTACAGGGCTAGGAAGCCACAGGAAGCCAAACCTTTTAATAGAGTAAGGTGACCTATTGGCGTTGTCAAACCTATTGGAATCTAAATTAGAGTCAGTACCCACCTGTGAATATAGAAACCTACCACAAGTAATGTAAGACCTAACGCATAGCAGACGCCAAATCCAAGATCGAGCTTCTGAGCTAGTAAGAATGGAACAAAAAACAAGAGCGAGACCGGAATTCCAACAAAGATGCTTTTTGCAAAAGTGACTGAATTCGAAGAGTCCTTGAACTCGGCATAGGAGAACAAGAGTACAAGAAGCGTCGTAATCGGAAGAGCAACGATGAATCCTGCAAGCTCGGGCTCCTTATTTGAAAGCCACGAGCAAAAACTAATAACGAGGGAGGCAGATACCACCTTCAATACAAATATAGCCATAACTACCTTCCTCCTTTAGATCTAGAGGCCTTCAAATTTACCAGTGAAATTGGCACCTATATATCGTCCGTAATCCAGCAAGAGAACATAAAGTGTCTTTTTCTTGGCTGAATTTTCAAAAGAAACGACGACTGCGCCACGATCTTTCTTTGCGATTTTGATTTTATCGTCTGGGATCTTGGACCAGGATTGATCCAGGGTTTCCCCATCAACCTTTTCCTTTCCCTTGCTTTTTACAATGATCGCAACGTCCTTTTTGGCTTTCTCCTTTAGCTTCCCATCGTTCAGAGCAGGAGTAGGAGCATGATGCCCTCCCTGATGAGCGAACGAGTCGCCAATTCCGAAAAGCGCAACAACCAGGCTAAGTGAACATACATATTGAATCGTTTTCATTTTAGATCTCCTTCTAAAAAATTAGTGACTATGATGGTTTCCGTCTCCGTGATCATGACCGTGGTCTCCGTGGCTGTGCCCATGACCTGAGCTTTTCTTTAGTCGCTCTTCCATTTCCTTTCGGGCTTTAGTCTGATCAATTTTTTCATGGGCATGATGATGATTATCTTCAGAGAATCCGTAATCGTCAGGATGAACGGTGTGAGTATAACCATGCATTTGCATCATAAATAAGAACGCACCTGCTGCGATTAGCCCAAAGTTTGAAACAATCGAGAATTGCTTAAACGACTGTGATTTTCTCCACTGGGAGATGAGAGCGATCATAAAGACAAGCGCGATGATCTGACCTACTTCGACCCCCACATTGAAGGAAAGAATTCTTCCAATCAAGCCGTGATCGCCTAAAGGTAGCTGTTGCAGCCTTGTTGAAAGACCAAAGCCGTGAATCAGTCCAAATCCAAAAATAACTGCAAGTAGGTTGGGTGATTTGATTCCAAGATACTTCTTGAAACCATCGATATTATCAAAGCCCTTATAGCAAACGCTCAATGCGATCACTGCATCTACCAGGTAGTAGTTCGCCGAAATCTTCATAATGGTTGCAAATATCAGCGTGATACTGTGACCGATCGCAAAGGCAGTGATGTATTTGACGATGTCCTTAAATCCTGTGAGAAAAAAGATCACACCAAAAATAAAGAGCAGGTGATCGTAGCCAGTGAGCATATGGGTTGCTCCCAGCCACAAGTAGCGGAGTAAACCTCCTTCCAACATGGCAGCTTTATCGGCCTCTGAGATTCCATGAGCCAGCGCCTGGCTGGAAGCTAAAAATATAGAAAACATGAAGAGTAGTTTTTTCATTGAATCAGTCCTTTGTCTGAACATTAAACATAGTTTGAAACCCCTACTTTGGGTTCAATCGAAACAAATCTAGGTAATAGAGTGCACTAGGACTGTTGCGGGGGTCTTAACAGGTCTGAAATAAGGCCTGACAAGATCAAATCGTCTTCGCTAAAAGGCATGGATTCGTCTTGAGGTGGGACAAAAAGTGGAATCTTGCACTTTTTAAAGAACGCGAGATCTTGTCCAGAAAAGAGTGTATGAGAATGCTGCTCCTGTGACTGGGGAGTTTCGCCGCAGTTCAAAGCGCTATGCTTCTCGTCACTGATGGACTGTGAGTGACCATCATGATGATCTTGGTGATGATCATGGTCCGCAGACGACGCATGATTTGAATGATGATGTTCAGTATATTCTGAGTGATGATCAATCAGGTGCGCAAAGGTTTCCATCCACGAACTATTGTTGCCCGCTGAGGAGGTAAAAACGAAGACGGCAAGTACGGCTGTGATGATCCGCTTTGATTTCATCAAGTATTAGAGTGACATCGCGAGTTTCCGCCGTCAATTAGAGTTGATCGTAGTTGATTTTATATACCCACTAGGGGTATATAGACAGAATGGGACATGAAAATCACAAGCATCGACATGACTATCTTTTGGGAGACCACAAGATTGCAAAGAATGAAAAGAAAACGGTATTTGTTGTCATTTTGACCTTTGTCACAATGATTGTGGAAATCACTGCAGGGCATTTGACTGGCTCCATGGCTTTGTTAGCGGACGGCTGGCACATGGCGTCTCATGCGGGAGCATTAGGTATTAGCGTAGTCGCCTATCGTCTTGCCAAATCAGGAAATCTGAATAAGAAGCTCTCGTTTGGAGCTGGTAAATTTATTCCACTTGGAGGTTACACCAGTGCGATTGTGTTGGCCTTGGTTGCTATTCTAATGGGATTTAATTCGATAGAGCGATTGTTTTCTCCAGTTTCGATTCACTTTAATGAAGCTATTTCTGTAGCCGTTTTAGGACTAGTGGTGAATATCGTTAGTGCAGTCATTTTATTTGATAAACACCATCATCACCATGGAGATGGTCACAGGCACGATCATAATATTAGGAGCGCCTACATCCATGTGATAGCCGATGCTCTGACTTCTGTCTTAGCGATCGTTGCGTTGATATTTGGAAAGATCTACGGAGCAAGTTGGCTTGATCCAGTCATGGGTATAGTTGGTGCTGTAGTCATCTTACGGTGGGCATATCTGTTGTCTAAAGAGACAGTTTGGGAACTTCTCGATGGTCACGCAAAAGCGGTCAATCATGAAGAAGTGAAGTCAGAGATTGAAAATATGGGCGTTGAGGTCAGTGATTTGCATATTTGGAGAATTGCACCGAACGCTCTCGCTTGTGAGTTAGTCGTTTTTTGTGATGAGAAACGTGGAACTGAGCGATTTCGGGAAAAGCTTGAAAGCAAGTTTCAGTTTAAGCACCTGATTGTGGAAGAAAGGCAGTGCGTCCATGCCTAAAGCCAAACATGGCGCAGAACATTCAAGCCAGCTTCACAGACTCAATCGAATTGAAGGCCAAGTGAAGGGGCTTTCAAAAATGATTGATGAACATCGGTACTGCATCGATATCGTGACTCAGATCAAAGCGATTAAAGCGGCTCTGACCGCTGTGGAGACGAATGTCATCGAGGAGCACCACAATCATTGTGTTTACCGTGCAATCAACAGTAAGAGCCGCTCGGAGACCGATGAAATGCTTAGTGAAATCAAGAATTT
>CAYLWK010000288.1:0-5315 GCA_964387255.1 uncultured Oligoflexia bacterium | reverse complement strand
TGAAGTCAGTACGCGATGAGTTAGATCAAAAATCAAACCGGATAAATGAGGTCGCCGTTGAGATTGAAAAAGTTCAGGCAAATTTAAATCATATTGTTCAGAATCTTGAAGAAAAGTATGGACCTGGGTGCCTTGAAAAAAATCAGGTCCCGAGTCAAGAAGAGTTTGAGGAGCCTGTCGTCACAGAAGAAATGTCAGTTGAAGAAGAAAAAGCACTTCATGAAGATATTGAGGCTTTGAGAGAAAAAATACGTCGTATTGGTGAAGTGAACACGATGGCAATTGAAGAATATGAGGAGCTGAAGAAGCGATTTGATCATATTGATCAAGAGCGATCAGATCTTGAAAATTCAATTGAGAATCTTCAAAAAGCTATTGAGCACATCAACCAGACTTCAAAAACACGATTTGAAAAAGCATTTGAAGCGATTTCGGATCGTTTCAAACACTTGTTTCCAATTATATTTGGAGGGGGTCGTGCAGAACTTACTTTGGTTTACTCAGAGGGAGTCACTGATATTTTAGAAAGTGGTGTGGAAATTCTGGCACAACCTCCTGGGAAGAAGATTGTGAATATTGGTCTTTTGTCAGGTGGAGAAAAAGCACTCACAGCAGTTTCATTGATTTTTGCAATTTTCATGGTGAAGCCTTCTCCATTTTGTATTTTGGATGAAGTAGATGCTCCTTTAGATGACGCAAACATTGGTCGATTCAATGCGCTTTTAAAAGAGATGTCAGCAAAAACTCAGTTCATTTTGATTACCCATAATAAAAAGACGATGGAACTCAATGACACTCTTTACGGGGTGACAATGGAAGAGCCAGGAGTCTCCAAAATGATTTCAATCGAGTTACAATGATGCAGAGACTTCGATTTTTATTTTTTAGTTGCTCTGCGTTTAGCTACCTTATGCTGGCAGTTTTTCTTTTTTCTGGACCTGTGCAGGCTTCAAAGATTCCACCGATTTTAAAAAAAGTGGAAGAAAAATATAAAAAAGCTAAAACAGTTAAAGCAAAATTTCATCAGGTGAATCATCTTGTTGCCTATGATCGAAAGAAAAAATCAAGTGGAGAGCTCTTCATTAAAAGACCGAATCGAGTAAAGTGGGTGACGAAAGACCCCGATCAGAATCTCTTTGTAAGTAATGGTGAGAAATTTTGGTTTTACACACCTCCATTTGATGAAGATAGTCGTGGTCAGGTGATCATTCGAGATTCCAATAAAGTGCAATCTCAATTGATGAATCAACTTTTAATGGGTTCGTTTGAATTTGAAAATGATTCAGTCGAAGTGATTCAGTATCGAAAAGACGCTTTTATCTTAAAACCAAAAAAAGGCACTGCTGCGACGGTTGAAAAGGCATGGATTTTCCTTTCGAAAAAAGATCAATTTATCCATAAAGTCGTCTTAGAGCATTATCCGATTGAAAAAGGTAAAAAAGGCAACTGGTCTGAGATCAGTTTGGACGCTATTGAGCTTGGGGTGGCTTTAGATTCAGATTTGTTTGAGTTTGAGGTTCCCCCAAAAACCGATGTGATGCGCTGAAATCGATTCTGAGTTTATAAATGCGTCTGAAGGTTCCAAAAAAAGTAGCTAGGATCGTTTGAGTTGGTATCCATGGCATGTTTCTAGTTGAGATTCCAACTTTTTTTAGAAACCCAATGAAAACCATAGAACCTCAGGTCATTCTCAGGTATGACCCTAAGTCATGATGGATCAGTTGACTACGGTATACTTTATTAGTTTAGGGTGTCCAAAAAACCTAGTGGACTCTCAAGTCATGCTTGGAAAACTTAAGGGCCAAAAAGTGGCAATCACTCAGTCTCCTTCTGAAGCGGAGGTGATTATAGTGAACACGTGCTCCTTCATTCAAGCAGCGAAGGAAGAGAGCATCGAGACGATCCTTGAGATGGCTGACTATAAAATTAATGGTAACTGTCGAGTATTGGCAGTCAGTGGTTGTTTGCCTCAACGCTATTCTGGTGCTTTATCGAAAGAGATTCCCGAAATAGATTTGATGATTGGGACGGGCCAATATCATCGAGTGATTGAGTTTCTAAGTGAATTTGATCAGTCGCTTTCTGAAGGAAACCTGCTTCCCAGGCGTGTTTATATTGATCAACCAGCATTTATTCACACTGAAAAAGACGAGCGCCTTCAAACTGGGAATTCTCATTCAGCTTTTCTCAAGCTCTCGGAAGGGTGTAACCGTCGCTGTTCGTTTTGTATTATTCCAAAGCTAAGAGGCTTTGTTCGATCACGATCCATCGAGTCTTTGGTGGAAGAGGCCACGAAACTAGCCAAATCCGGGGTAAAAGAGTTAAATCTTGTTGCTCAAGATCTGACTCATTATGGGATTGAAACTCGGTACAAAGAAAATTTAGTAGATCTTCTTCCAAAGCTTTGCCGTGTGAATGGGATTGAATGGATTCGTCTGCATTATGTTTATCCAGATGAGTTTTCAGATGAGCTCATCGAGGTCATTGCAAAAGAGGATAAGATTGTAAAGTATCTTGATATGCCGATTCAACACACGAATGATCGTATCTTGAAAAAGATGGATCGCCGTCTTACTAAAGAAAAACTTTTTAGATTGATTGATAAATTAAGAGCTAAAGTTCCCTCAATTGAGTTTAGGACATCGATGATTGTTGGATTTCCTTCAGAAACTGAAGACGAGTTCAATGAGCTTTGTGATGACTTAGTGAAACTTCGATTAGATCATGTAGGTGTGTTTTCTTACTCGAAAGAAGAAGATACTAAGGCTGGAAAAATGGACCAGCAAATTCATGCCTCTACAAAACGTCGAAGACGAAAACACTTGATCTCTCTTTTGCAGAATCAGAAAAATGAACAACTTCAGGCCAAGGTAGGAAATACGTATCCTGTTTTGATAGAGGGATATTCTGAAGAGACAGATCTTTTACTTGAAGGGCGCCTATCAACGCAGGCCCAGGAAATCGATGGGCGTGTTTTGATCAATGATTTGGGCGATCATCCCCAGAAAATCATTGCTGGAAGTATCGTGCCAGTACAAATCACAGAAATTCAAAATAACGAAATCATTGGTCGTGTGGACTTGCCGGCATGACACTTTTTGCTTCTTTGTTAAAAGAGGAGCTTGAAGCGGCTTCTGTGCCTATGTACGGGTTTGTTGATCTCGCGCGCTGTCAGGAACTTTACGAATCGCATTTTCATCAATATCAGTCTTGGATTGAAAATGGTCATCATGGATCCATGCATTACCTGGTTCGAGGGTTGGAGCGACGCAAAGATATTCTTAAGGTGTTTCCAAAAACTAAAAGCATTTTAACGGTAGGAATTCCTTACGCTACTCAACCTCTTGGAACAGAATCGATTCGATATGCTCGATACCTTAGAGGAGTAGATAGAGAAGACTATCATACTGCTCTTCCAAGACTGATTGAAGAGCTTCTGGAGCCACTTAGAAGTAAAGTTTCAGGACTTGACTATAAAGTTTGCGTTGATACGAGTGCTGTTTTGGAAAGAACCTGGGGCGCTCTTTGTGGTCTCGGTTGGATTGGAAAAAATAAAATGCTGATTCATTCAAAGCTCGGAAGTTATTTTTTTATTGGAGTGGCATTGATGAATCAACCGACAGATCAGGGGCCCGTTTTGATTCCATCTTACTGTGGTCAATGCACGCGATGTTTGACGGCTTGTCCAACCAATGCCTTTACAGAGTCAGGACAACTCAATTCTAATCAATGCATCAGCTATCTTACCTTGGAAAAACGAGTTGAATCTAACAACTCTGAAAAAACTAAAAACGATTTAAAATGGGACAAAGAAGCCAGAGTTGCAAGTGAAAAACGTTTAAATGCTCCTCTAAAAGGATTTGTAGCAGGATGCGATCTTTGTCAGGAGGTTTGTCCTTTTAATTTTAAAAGAACAAAGGCAGAAAGAAATTTAGTAGAAGAAGATCCAGATGAAATTCTAACTGATATTCATGCTCTGATTGATGAGACTGAAGAAGATTATCGGAAGCGCGTTAGGAAAACAGCACTTTCCCGGGTAAAGCCTGATATGTGGCGAAGGAACTTGATGACTGTTTTAGATCAAGCTTCTCCGGAAAAGAAAGAGCTTCCTAAGAATTGATCTAAGGGTGATCAGGATCAAATACTTTCATTGTGTAAAATTGAATTCCGTGAAGGGCTATGGGAATTTTGTCAGCAGTCGGAAAAGAAATCACAACATTACGAGAGCGGTCATCTAACTCAGAAACAGGGAAATAAAGCTTTGATTCCCGAATGGGTGCATAGGACTGACCATCTTCATCATAATTAAGATCTTGGCCTGCAAAAATATCAAGCACTGGTCTTTCATTAATTTCAATCATAGCTCGAGAAGGTTCGACAAATTCTGAAAGTGATTGACCAATGAGACAGAAATTTGCCATGGAGGAAACAAAGATGAGCTTTGCTTCAGGATCTTTCGTTTTAATATGATTCTTTCGGTAGTCCCATTTTCCGTAGATACCAATCTTTCCTTCCATGATATCAAGATTGGTAAAAGGTGAGGTATTTTTCACCCACTGATCGTCGAGCGGGAGAAATACGTCATCGAAGGTATCGCGTTTAAAAAGAATTCTAATTTTTTCATTTGGGATAGGAACTGCAGGTGCATAGGGTGAGAAAAGCGGCAAACCAGGATCTTTTTTTCGAAGGATATCATGAATGGAAAGCTCCAAGCCCTGCATCCATTCCTCATCTTCTCCACTGAAATAAACCTCTTTTCCTTGAATAAAGAGCGCCTTCGTTAGTGATTTGACGTCTAAAGCTTTTGATATTTTTCGATCATGGTCAATTACAACGGGAGTTAAAATTTTATTGGCGACAATAAAGTCTTCTACTCTTTGCTTTTCTAGATACGTTTTTAATGAAGAGGTCACCACCAAGCAAACTTGCACTTCAAAGGTTTGATAGCGATCTAAGAGTTCTTTGAGGTACCAAATGACAACCTGATAAGACACATCAGAGGGGTCCAGGATCAAGAGCACCCAAAGTTGTTTTGAAAACTGCTGATCCAGCGCACGGAGCACGAATTGTTCTCCATCCGGCACTGCAGTGAAAAGAGGTGTGCTTTTAAGCCAAAAAGGGACTGCGGCTTCGGTTGCTTGCTTTATTGCTTCCTCAGGACTGAGTTCCTTATTTTTTTTCTTCCAGCCGGTTGGTGGCGGAGTCATTATTTCCCCTTATCGTTACCAGTCTTCCAATGCGGACCGCGTTCTTTAATGATCGCAGTAAGCGCTGCTCCGATAGCAAAAAAGCTTGTCACTAAAAAAGTCACTCTT
>CAYLWK010000287.1:0-2569 GCA_964387255.1 uncultured Oligoflexia bacterium | reverse complement strand
CCTCAACTCAAGAAAAACTTCTTTGTCATCTTGACCTCTGTGAATAAACTCTATCATATTGTCACGACCGAAAAGACGCTAGTCAAAGGCGAACCAGCAAACTATGATGACTCAGATGAAGCCGAAGATTCATCCGAACAAGACGCCAAGAGCACCATCAGCCCTGAGCTAGCTCAACGACTTAAAAACATTACTGAAAGACAAAACTCCATCATCGCAGAGCTAAAGTTTCGCCTCAAGCGAGCCACTAATCATTTTCAAGAGATCATGGAGGGCTGGAATCAGTTTCAAACTAACACTAAAGATCGCCTTTCTCCTGGGGACAAGCTCAAAGCCCAGCAATTTGCTGTGAATTTGAATGAACTTGAATCTCATTATATTGGAATGAAAAATCAATCTGAAAATCTTATTGGAACTTCAGAAGATCTCTCACCACTAGTTCAGACAGAAACCGCAAAACAGCTCATTGAAAAACAAAATAGCGGCGAAGGCTCAAATTCCTCTAAGACGGACCAAGCAGCTCCAACAGAAACTGACTCTGACTCAGTAGCTGGACCTGAACAAACCAAGCCTGACGTGAATCCACTTGAGTCACTCGAAATTCCCCCTCCGATCGCAGAAGATGCTACGATCGATGAATACAAAACAGAGAATCGAGTTTTACGCCTTCAACTTGAAAATGCTAAATCATTGATTGACGCTGGAAATCGAAAGATTTCTCAACTCACAAAACTCATTGACGAAACAGGCGGTTACACAGAAGCACTCGAGAAAGAAACAAATGACAGAAAAGGCGAAACTCAAAAGCAGATCGATAAAGTTGAGAAAACTGAGGAAGAGAATCGAAAAATACGCGAAGGCCTCAATGACCTCGATCGTCTTTTAAAGAAAACAAAAGGCGACTTAGCAGCAAGAGAAGAAGCGCTTCAAGACAAACAAGATGAATTAGATGCTACCAAACGTGAACTTCAGAATTGGAAGGCAAGAGCCCTAAAAGTGGAAGCAAGCCTCCCTAAAACTGATCCGAGAGATAAAGAGAAAGCCATTCCTCCCGAAATCCTAAGTGAGATCAAACAAAAAGATGATTATATTAAGAAAATCTCTCACAAGCTTGAAGTAAAAAATTCTCAATACAAGGAAATGTACAAAGACAATTTCAAACTTAAAAGTCAGGTTGCAGGCATGAATCAATTGAAAAAAACAATGTCTGAAAAAGTGGAGCGAATGCAAGCAGAAAAAGAAAATTTCAGGCAGTCTCAAGATGCGACAGCAAGGAAGACTCAAATCATTCAGGGTCTCCTTGACAAAGCAAGAAAGACCGTAACTAAGATTACTGAAGCCAATGATCAACTTCGACAAGAACGCGTTGAATACATGAACAAAACGAATGAAGCCATGCAGGGCTATAAAGACATGATTAACAAAGCGAACTCCCTGTCAAACCATGTCCAAGCCGAGATTCAGCGAAATCAGTCGCTGGGTGATCAATTTGAAACCATGAAGCGGAAGTATCAAGAAAGCATGGCAAAAACAAATGAGCTTCAAAGGACGGTAAGAAAATTGGAAGCAGAGAAAAAACAGCTTAAAAAAGATATCACTGATGCAAAGAATCTTGCGCAATCAGCAGGGATTCATCAGCAAGCCAGAGAACTTCAGAATACCGTAGCGTCGCTAGAAAGAGAGAATAAAACTTTAAGAAATCAAGTTTCTGAACAAGGCGCACTCACCCAAAAATACCAAGCTCAACTGAAAACACTTCAGTCTCAGCTTCGAAAAAAAGGGGCTGCTTAATCTAGCAAAGCGAAGTTTGCACTGGATGGATCTGTTAAGATTCAGCGCTGAATCTTAAAAACACCCGGGGCTCACCGCGAAGATGCCCCCCAGTCAAACATCTAAGATCTCAGAATTATTCAAACTCAAATTCTGCTAAAACCGGAAGATGATCAGAAGTCTGGGTCCACCCTGAATGGTTTAGGACTTCTACGTTGTTCAATTTTATTCCACGAAAATAAATTCGATCCAGCGCAAACATTGGCAGCCAGGCTGGAAAGGTTTTACCCATCTTCTGATGGCTTAAGAAGTAGGCATCATCGAGACCAAGTTGAGTTTTTAATTTCTGAGAAACCATTGCCCCTCTCTCATTGAAGTCTCCTGTGAGTATGAGGGGATGATCTGATTGAACCTGATTTCGGATAAGATCGATCACTCGATCAAGTTGCTGAGTGCGTGTTTTACCTAAAAGATCCAAATGAGTGCAAAAAATATCCAGCTTTTTATGGAGCGGGACGACTTCAATCATCGCGTGTAAAATTCCACGCTGTTGAAGCGATTGAATCGTAAGCTCAGTATTATGGAAAGCTTGAATGGGATATTGACTTAGAATCGCGTTGCCATGATGACCTTTCGGGTAGACAGCGTTCTTGCCATAAGCATAGTGCTTCCACATTCGATCCGCTAAATATTCAAACTGAGTCTCCGCCGGCCAGTCTTTGATTTTTTTCTCTAACTGGACATTCTCTCCGACAACTTCTTGTAGGCAGACAATATCTGCTTTTGTGGACTCAATTGC
>CAYLWK010000286.1:0-5020 GCA_964387255.1 uncultured Oligoflexia bacterium | reverse complement strand
GATGTACATCACAGTCTATGTGGATGAAGGCATTCAATATAAGGTTGGAGACATTGAATTTGGGGGAGATATTCTTTTTCCAAGAGAAGAATTGCGTAAAGATTTAAAGCTTACGCAGGGAGAAGAGTTCCAAATTTCCACACGAAATTTAGATATTCGTACGTTGACGGAAAAATATCAGGATTTAGGGTACGCGTTTGTGAACGTGATTCCAAAAATGGATATTCGCGATGAAGAGAAAAAAATCAATATTGATTACGTCTTCGAAAAAGGCAACTTGGTTTACTTTGGTGAAATCAGAATGCTTGGAAATACCAAGACCCATGACAAAGTGATTCGTCGTGAATTACGTGTGCACGAAGGAGAGCTGTATTCGGGAACGAATCTAAGAATTTCAAAGGAGCGTGTAGAGCGCTTGGGGTATTTCGAGCCAGGAAGTGTGATTTTTAATACGCTCACACGACCAGGGCGAGATGACATTGTTGATCTTGAAATCAAGGTTACTGAGCGATCCACCGGAACTATCACTCTGGGAGCTGGGTATGGAAGTATTCAGAATTTCTTTTTCACGGCACAGGTTTCAGAAATCAATCTTTTTGGACGAGGGCAAACTTTAAGTTTTCAAGCGCAGTACTCAGCAGATCGTCTTCAAAGAAGTTTTAACTTAGGTTTTACAGATCCCTATGCATTTGACACTGAATGGTCTATGGGCGGAGACTTGTTTTCACTGACTTACCTCATCCCGAATCGATTTTCTGTTCGAAAGTTAGGGTTTGATGTTCGACTGGGATATCCATTGAATGATGATGTTTCGGCATTCATGACCTACAAGAACGAAGGGCTACAGATTGCCAACAAAGCTGATCCAGACATTGATACCTCTTTGGATGTGGGCGTTTTGTCGAGTTTGGTCTTTAGTGTTGTGAGAGATTTAAGAAATAACCGTTTTGAAACCTCTCGAGGGAATTATCAAAAAGTTTCTCTCGAAACAGCGGGGCTTGGCGGAGACAAAGAGTTTATTAAGTTTAATTTCAATAATCGCTACTATACTCCTGTGATCGGCGATTTAGTATTTCGTTCGAGTATTGAGTATGGTCATATTTTCAATGTCGGGGACCGAGGCACACCACCTACGGAGAAATTTTTCTTAGGGGGTCCCAATAACATGCGAGGCTTTGAAACCTTCTTGTTGGGACCGGGGCGATTTAGTGCGGATGGAGCAAGAGTCCCTACAGGCGGAATGATTCAAGCATTTGGATTATTTGAGCTTGAGTATCCATTGATACGAGAGGTCGGTCTGAAATGGGTGATGTTCTATGATATTGGAAATGCTTGGAACTCGTTTTCTTCAAGTGAGACCGAGTCGTTCGGTGTGAGAATGGACTATGGTTTTGGATTTCGCTGGTTCTCTCCTTTGGGACCGTTGCGGTTTGAGTGGGGCTTTCCAATCGACCGGCAGCCTTGGGAGAGTGATGTAGTGTTTTGGTTCTTTATTGGCCAGCCATTCTAGCTAGTTGATTTTTTTTGTCTAATATGGTGGATTACAGAAACAGCAGCATCTGCTCGAAAAGGTTAAATTAAAGGAAGGAATGATGTCATGATCCTTAAGAAAACTTGGTTTGGAAGCGCCTTAGTCTTTTGTGCACTCACGATGTTTGGGAGTGTGCAAAGTAATGCAGCGGAAGTTAAAATTGGCACCGTGGATATGCAAAAAGTTTTGCAGTCAGTTGAAGAAGGCAAGAAAGCAAAGAAGAATTTAGAAAAGACATTTAATAAGCGTAAAAAAGAGCTTCAGAAAAAAGAAGCTAAGATCAAAGAAATGCATGAAAAATTTCAGAAAAAGTCTCTTGTGATGAGTGAGAAAGCGAGAGCAAAGAAGCAAGCTGAAATTCAACAAAAGATCATTGAACTACAGCAAGAAACGGCGCAGTCTCAACAAGAGTTAGCTCAAATAGAGGCGCAACTAAAAAATCCAATCATCGGTAAAATTCGAAAATTAATCTCAGAAATTGCAGAAAAGAAAAAATACACTGTCGTGCTTGAGAAGAATAAAAATAGCGTTCTTTATTCCCTTGATAAAAACGATCTGACTGAAGAAATCATTAAAATCTACAATAAATCTCCTTCCTCTTAAGCAAGGTTAATTTGAATTTATCATGAAAGAGACAGACGAATTATTATTCGAGCTTGATGACCTATTGGATTGGACCAACGGGAGCATCGTGAATCAGGAAGATTATGAGGGAGATTTAAAAGAACTTTCTTTTTCTTCTATCTCAGATTTAAAGACAGCAAAATCTCAGGACATTGCTTTTTTTTTCTCACGGCAGTTTGAATCCGATCTTCCAAAGACTCAGGCGAGTATCTTGGTCACAGCTCCACCTTTTATAGAGCCATTAAAGCGATCTGGCTTGCTTATTTGGAAAAAAGCTGTCGTGATTCAATCGCCGGATCCGTATTTGGCTTTAGCTCGCGTTTCCCAGAAATTAGAACAATGGATCCTTGAGAAAAAACGGGCTAAGAGACAAGTTGTAGAGACAGTAGAGAATGAGAGCAATCATTTTGAAAAAGATCGAGCTCAAACTGAAAATAGACTTGATTTGAGTGAGCTACCTCAGGTTCATCCCAGTGCTGTCATTCACCCATCTGCTAAGATTCACCCTTCCGTAAGCATCGGAGTGGGTTCGGTCATAGAATCAGACGTTCGGATTGGCCCTGGTACAGTGATCGGGTCTCATGTTTGGGTTGGAGAGTCATGTCAGATTGGTGCTGATTGCCAGTTATTCTCAAAGGTGAGTCTCTATCCCGAAACCCAACTCCACGATCAGGTTCGAGTTCACAGTGGTGTTGTGATTGGCTCAGATGGGTTTGGGTATGCGGCAAGTAGAGACGATTCTAGAAAAGATTTGATTCGCGAAAAAATTATTCACTTTGGTAAAGTTGTGATTGAAAAGAATGTAGAAATTGGAGCTAATTCGTGTATTGACCGCGCTACTTTTGGTGAGACTCGAATTGGACAAGGGACAAAAATTGATAACCTTGTTCAGATTGGCCACAATGTCCAGATTGGAAAAGGGGCCATTATTTGTGGAAAAGTAGGCCTTGCTGGAAGTGCTCAGATTGGTAATTTTGTGATGATTGGTGGGTTAACGGGTGTGAGCAATCAAGTTCAGATTGGCGATCACGCAAAAGTAGGGGCCTGTAGTTTAGTCACTAAGAATGTAGCTGCTCACGCAACAGTGGTGGGAAACCCAGCGCGAGATGAAAAAATTCATTTTAAGATACAAGCATTGCTAAATCGTTTATTAAGAAGAAAAAAAAGGCAGAGTTGACATGAATGTTGAAAATCCCTATCAGCTCACATTTGAGCAGGTAAAGCGTTATCTTCCTCATCGGTACCCATTTTTATTACTCGATCAGGTGAGAGCGATCCATCCGGTGGGCAACCTGGCAGATACGACTCCTGAAGGGAAAGTTGGCGTTAAGGTTGAGGCGATCAAGTCGATTTCAGGGAATGAACCTTTTTTTCAAGGTCATTTTCCGAAGCATGCCGTTTTTCCTGGAGTGTTTCAAATAGAGGCCATGGCCCAAACAGCGTGTTTTAGTCTCTACCCCTATGTTCAGGATCATTTGGATCAGTTTGTGAAGGGGTTCGAATGCGCCCTTTTAGGTGTTGATCAAGTACGTTTTAAAAAGCCCGTCGTGCCCGGAGATCGACTTGTGTTAACTTCTGAGGTAACCCGTGTCCGGGGGAAGTTGTGGGGATTTAAATGTGAAGCTTATGTCGAAGAGAAAAAAGTATCCTCAGCAGAGTTATTGGCGATGTTAGGGAGTTCCAATCAGGGGAGTTTATCATGATTCACGAAACAGCAATCATTCATCCACAAGCTGAAGTGGATTCGAGCGTCGAGATCGGTCCCTTTTGTGTGGTAGGGCCCCATGTGAAAATTGGGAAGGATAGCCAGCTTAAAAGTCATGTGATGATTGAAGGGCACACGACGGTTGGTGAAAAGAATATTTTTTTTCCATTCTCTTCGATCGGAGCCATTCCGCAAGACCTAAAATACAAAGGTGAACCCACTCGTGTCGAGATGGGTGATCGTAATGTTGTTCGAGAGAATGTGACGATTAATCTGGGTACAGAAAATGGCGGCGGAGTGACTTCTGTAGGCAATGATAATTTGATTATGGCTTATGTTCATCTCGGCCATGATTGTCATGTTAAAAATCATTGTATCCTTGCGAATAATGTTGGTCTTGCTGGTCATGTAATTTTGGAAGATTTTGTCAATCTTGGAGGCATGGTGGGAGTCTCTCAGTTTGTGCGAGTGGGTGCTCACGCTTATATCACTGGGCAGTCTGGCCTTGAAAAATCAGTCCCCCCCTTTTGTATTGCGATGGGATCCCGTCCTTGTAATGTCAAGGGAGCCAATATTGTAGGGCTTCGTCGTCATGGGTTGAGTTCTGAAACCATCACGATGATTAACGAAGCAATTAAGCTGTGGACTCGTCCAGATGTAGAAAAAGAACAATCACTTCTAGAAATAGAATCTCAGTATGGCGAATGTGAGGAGATCAAGCATTTTGTAGCTTTTATCCGAGAAAGTCGACAAGGTGTCGTGAGATAAATGAATGTTTTAATCTCAGCCGCGGAAGCGTCCTCCGACCAGCATGCCGCATTGATTTTAAAAGCTCTAAAAAAAAAGGTTCCGGGACTTAAAGCTTTTGGTGTGGGGGGCAAACGTCTCGAAGAGGCTGGACTAGAGATTGTCGTTTCTTCCGAAACTCTTTTGGCGATGGGATTTAGTGAAATTCTTTCACGACTGCCCAAGATTTTTTTGGGTCTTCGACGCATAACTCAGATTGCCCGTCAAAGGAAACCTGATTTCGCGATCCTTGTTGATTACCCTGGTTTTCATTTTCGACTGGCCAAGCGATTGAAACGCATGGGAGTGAAAGTATTTTATTTCATTCCACCTAAGGTTTGGGTGTGGAGGGAGAATCGAGTTCGGTTCTTAAA
>CAYLWK010000285.1:0-5207 GCA_964387255.1 uncultured Oligoflexia bacterium | reverse complement strand
GGCCAATGTTGTGGTGCGATTTGCAATTTGCTAGAGGCAATAACAGATGTTTTTATTCTAGTTGCCGCATCAGAGACCTTCTTTGGATCCCTTTTGGCAAGAATCAGATTTTCTAGTTGTTGAATCTCATTTAGTTGTTTTGCATTGGTTTTTTCAGCGAGTTGGCGAACAAGAGTCATGAACTCTATTTGTTCGTCATACTCAAACTGATTGATAACTTGCCCCGCTTGAACTGCTTCTTGATAGTCTTGAGCAAGATAACTTAAAAGGTGGACCATTTTTTGAGCGTCTTTTGTGGATTCTGCAAAAGCGACTGATCCGAAAACCATCAAACATAATGTGAGCAATGAGGGGAGCTTCATCGCATAGCTCTCATTTCTGGTTTAGGACTGGCCTTTGCCAGACTCTTTTCTATGGTCCAAATATTTTCACACAATCCGCAACCAATGTTGGGATTACACTTAACCACCGTTTTTTGGTATTCTTTTAGAAAATTTAAAACAACTTTCTTGTCGGATCGTATGAATTGCACAAGTTTAATTAAGGCAGCTCCCGTTTCATCAGAAAGTAGATGTTCTATTTTGCAGCTATCACCGAGAGCATTTTTTTTGGAGACACCAAGAACTTCTTCTAAAAAAATTCTCATGGTCTCCCTCTTACTTGAAATCTTATGAGCGAGAACCTGTCCCTTTTTTGTAAGATGTAATCCGTTTTCCTTATCGATCCTGACAAGATTTTGTTTCACTAAGCCTTTAAGTTGGATTGATACAGCATTCCGACTAACTCCTAGATGTTCTGCAATATCTGTAGCTCTTGTGGATTCGTCTTCAAGTGTGAGCACGGCAATCGCTAAAATGTAGTGGGTCATGGAATGAGAGATTTCATTTTCATCGAACTCTTTCCAAACTTTGTCATAATTAAAGGACATTTGACGGTCTCCCCTTTTTGTCAACGTTGCTTGACAAGACCCTAGCATCAATGCCACAATGAAGTCAAGCATGCTTGACAACGGGGAATTAAGCGGTAGGATAGCTAAATATCTATGAAAAGGTTTATCGCATCTACAGTCTTGGTTTTATTCGCCTTAAATATTTTAGGATGTGGGCCGATGTATTCTTTTGAAGGCAATAACCCTGCTGCTCAAAATCTAAGCTCGAATGGACCTTCAATTGTCTCGATGGTGCATGGTTGTCCGTATCAAAGCAATATGCCTCCTCCGGATAGTGAATCACATAATGGTGGTTGCCAGTATCATTGTCATTGCCAATGTGTTTTTTTAAAAACCAAAGTAAACTTATCTTCTCCGACATTAAATGCACATCAAAGTGCAAGAATTAGCAACTTTTATCCGAATCCATTCAAAGACAATCTCTTTCGACCTCCGATTGTGTAGTTCTTCTAAAAAGCAACCTGTTAATTTGTTGTAAGTTTATTATTGTGTGCGAGTCAGTATCTCGGAACGCAAAACCAAAGAAGAAAATTAAGAATTGGAGGAATAATGAAAACACTTTTTAGCACAGTACTTACCTTATCATTGTCTGTAGCAGCATTCGCTGCTCCTGGTGGAGGAAGGGGTGATATTGACCGTGACTTTAGAAACGAGTTCAAATCAGAATCGAAACCGAAAGTTGTAAGTTGGGTGGGATTTGTTGAAGCTGATGGCGGTCATACCACTCGGCATGACCACGATCTCGAATTTGTTAGAAAATCAGATGGTGAATCATTCGACATTGTAGACTCCCCAGAACTTGAAAATGTTTATTGTGAGAAATCCAAGAGACTTCTCGTAAAGATAGAGGCCGAGCGAACTGGCCGATTTCTCTTTTGGGGCGATAATCTCATTGTTAAAAAGTTCGAGATTCTTGAAGAGCTTGAAGATGCTCCTCATAAAAAATATCAACCTAAAACAGCCAAATTCATCGGTGAGCGGCGATAGCGATGCTCTAGGGAGAGGGATTTTGGTCTTTTCCCTAGAAACAAAGGAGTTACTGGGTTGAATAAATTCACACAATTTGACATTTTCCTTGTCGAATTTATCGAAGCCAGTATGAAATCATTTCTTGAGGAGTTTCCGCAGGCGACCAGCACCAGCTCTTCTGGTGACGCAGCTGAAGCTCGGATTCGGGCAGGTAAGAATATTGGCGCCACCTCATATAGGCAGCGACGATTTGATGCAGGTATCGATTGCCTGCCCAATTTGAAGAGACTTGTGCCGGATCAAGTGTCCACTTTTTCGGACTAAGCTCAATTGTTTGTAATAACAAAGGATCAAGTATGGGACATGATCACAGTTTTGAGAAAAATTCTAAGCGTCTACATGTAGCTATTTTTATTAATGTCGTCCTAACTGTTGTTCAAGTGATAGGTGGCATCCTCTCAGGGAGCTTGTCTCTAATGGCAGATGCACTCCACAATCTTAGTGATGCTGGGGCTTTACTTGTAGCAGTGATCGCTCGAAAAATTGGAGGCCTCCCCGCAAATAGTAAACATTCTTATGGATTCAAAAGAGCTGAAATTCTAGGAGCCCTTATTAATAGCACCACTCTTATTATCGTGGGAGCTTACCTTTGTTATGAGGCAATCGTTCGATACTTCAATCCAGCGCCAATTGATGGGTGGATTGTCGTTATTGTGGCGGGGATAGCTTTAGTGATTGATGTTGCAACCGCTGTATTAACCTACATGGCGGGAGGAAAGGAAAACTTAAACATTCGAGCGGCATTTATTCATAATGTGTCGGACGCGTTTGCTTCCATTGCAGTTATCGTGGCTGGATCTCTCATTATTCTCTATCAATATTATATTATTGATCTCATTGCCACCGTGTGCATTTCCGCCTATGTGATTTACCACGGTGTAATTTTGATGAAAAAAAGCATTCGCATTCTTATGCAAGCTGTTCCTGATAATATCAATCTCGATTCGGTTAGAGAGCAATTGTTAGAAGTTGAAGATGTGATTGATGCAGATCATATTCACTTGTGGCAATTGGATGATACAACAACTTTTTTTGAGGGGCATGTCCAAATAGCCAAAAATGGCGACAGTTCCACGATTAGAAATCGAATTAGAGACACATTAGTTGAAAGATTTCAAATAGATCACAGCACTATCGAATTGAAAAAAAAGAGGGGTTGACATATCCCCCTGGGGGGATATGATTTTAAGTATGGGTCGGCATATTGAAAGTAAAGATGTAATCAAGAGGCTTAGAAGAGCCGGCGGTCATTTGAGTAAGGTCGTAGAAATGCTCGAAAGTGATACTGATTGTATGAAAGTAGCCCAGCAGCTTCAAGCCGTATTGAGCGCGATTACAACTGCCAAGAAAACTTATATCCATGACCATGTTGAGCACTGCTTGGTTGAAGCAAGAAATCAGAGAGCCTTTAGCTCAAAAATTAGAGAATTTAAGGAAATTACAAAATACTTATGAACAGGTGGATCGCTACATTCGTATTGTTTTTTTCGTTTCTAGGAGTAATGGGACACGGTTTCCCATGTGCTTCCGCTAATGAAAGTGGCAATACGGTTGAAGTAGATCAAGGTCCAACACTTAGTGCGGCAGACTGTCACAGTTCGACTAGTCACCATGAAAGCTCTCCGTTTAGTGAGCATTGTCATAGTCATGCGCATTGTCACTGTGGATTTTTGATAAGCAGCAGTACACTTGACGTTCCAAGTTCGAATTCTTTAAGCAAGTCGATTGCATCTAATCCTTATTTTAATTCTCATATTGAGAACCTATTCCGCCCTCCAATTGCTGTCTAAGTCACTTCGTGTGACCAGACTTCTTCTGAAGTCATTTAGGGACGTATTTGCGCCCTACGTATTTAGACAAATTTAAAAATAGAAAAATTGGAGAAAATAAAAATGAAAAAATTTACCTTAATGCTTGGTGTTGTAATGTTGTTTAATAGTCAGTCTGTTTTGGCTTTTCGTGGAATTGACCCTGATAGATCCGAAGTCAAAGATCAAAAACCTGAAATTGTAAAATGGGTGGGAGTAGTTAAAGGTACTGAAGACTACCACACGACGGATCACGATCACGAGCTAGTGTTCGTGCGCCAGAGTGATGGAGAGGACTTCGATATTGTCGATAGTCCTAAACTCGTCAAGCTTCACCACAACAGTGAGAAGAACTACCTCATGGAGATCGAAGCTGAGAAGACATCGCGTTTTCTCTTTTGGGGTGGAAACCTCATCGTCAAGAACTTCAAGGTTCTTAAAGAGCTTGAGACCGTAGCCCACAAGAAACCTGTGAGAACTCCGGTTCGTACGTTTTCCGATCGACGGTAACGGACATTCATGCAAGAAAAAGGGGGAGCATTCTACTGCTCCCCCTTAACTTCAAAAGGAAATGAACTAGGAGTCTGTAACGATGAAAAATTTTAGTAAACTCAGCTTAGGCACAGTTGCTCTTTTGATTTCCAACACAGCGCTTAGTGTCGATAAGCTCAACGCATCTTGTCAGCCCTCAAACGCTCAGGATGTCATTCAGTGCATGCTTTCCAAACACCCGAATCTTAAAAGAGCCGAGGGAGCTTTAGAGCAAGCGGCAGAACTTAAATCAGTTGCAGGCCAGATTCCCAACCCTGAGCTTGATTCCAGCGTCAGTCGGGGGAAGTCACTGGGTGATACGATTTTAGAATCAGAAATCAGTTTAGGCTTCACAATCGAACTAGGTGGCAAAAGAGGGTCACGAATTGAAAAAGCCGAGGCAGAAAAAAGTGTCTCAACAAACGAACTTCTTTCCACAAAAGAAAGTCTCATCGTCAAAACGGTCGTCGCTCTTTTTCGACTGAAGCATCTCTTAAAGGAGCTCGACGCCGTTAATGAGGCTCTTGACACTTTCACCAAGATTCAAAAACAATATCGCGCCCGCGTAAAACTTAATCCTGAACAGCAGGTGTCATTAGGTGTCTTTCAGCTTGCCAGAGCCGATTATCAACTTCAAAAGCGAGCCCTCCTCCAAGAAAAGCAGTCATTGAATGAATACTTTTTAATTGCAACTGGACTTCAGATTGAAGAAATCTCAAAGTACCTCCCTCAGATGGAATCCGGTTGGCCAACGCTTGATCCATCCAAAAATGAAATTACCGGATCTCAATTGAAATTAGCACAATCCAGAGTTTTAAGTGCTCAAAGCGATCTTTCACTTGCTCAAAGTGAATCCTGGCCAGATCTTAAAGTAGGTCCAATGTTTCAGT
>CAYLWK010000284.1:0-3196 GCA_964387255.1 uncultured Oligoflexia bacterium | reverse complement strand
TCAAAATACTTATGGAACTCCTTTACTTCAGGTAGGTGGCTTGGTGGCAGAAGTGTCAGAGGATGCTTACTACAGAGCAAAACAACTTTTTGACCAGCTGAATGTGCCAGAGGCGCCACTCGTCCGTTTTCTCGGACTCGGGCCAGAAGACAACTATTCATTGTATTGCGAAAACTTCTTAAATCTAGGATCTCTGTGTGCAACTCAACGCGGAGGAGTTCATGGAGCAATTCGATTTTTTGAATTAGACATCCTGCTTCATTATATCATTTATCAAATCCAAGTCTCAACTGATCCAGGAACGGGTGCACTGACCATCGAATCAAGTAGGTTAGACAAACTTAAAAACGATTTAAGGATTTATCGGCAATGGATTGGGGCGGGCAAGTTCTCAATCATCATGACTTCGAGGATAGATCTTTTATCAGGTGAACTTGAAAGCAGTTCTCGGACTGAAATTCGTGAAATTTTACAGAACTATCCTGAGATCGAGCTCCTGGTTTACTCTCCGGGCGAAGCGCGAGCTCCAGAGTGTGTGAATATTCGAACTTTCAATGGGAAGCCACTTTATAAAGTCGGAATCCCATCTCTTAGTTTCGCTCGCTCTCAAAGCTCCAATGCTTTCACAGGCTACACGGAGCTTTTCACTGGTCAAGAACAGTTGATGATTCAACATCGGTCTCTCACAGGAACCGGCAACGGCTTGCGCGATCAACTGGACTCAGCTCATCGAATTTTCATCGACCAACCTTGTCAGCCCTAAAAGATACTGTTCGATCTCCTGACAAACGTTACTGGTTAAATCAGCTATTCATTGACAATAATTGAATGAACACGCTATGAACAAGCCAAGTGAAAGAGCATTCTCTACTGCAAGTGCACAAAAAAACACCTTAGGTTTATGTTGCTTTTTCCTCGAGGCCAGGACCTCATTCGAAAAAACGACCTAGTACAACCAGAAAGTGAGTTTTCATGGCTTCCCCTTGGAAATCAAGCAGTTCAAATGAAAAAGCAGAAGAAAAAATCAACGCTCTCATTGGGGAGAATCAAAATCCGATAAAGACATGGAGTCTAGCTCAGAAAGAGTTTTCACCTTTGCAAATTTCTAACGTAGACCAACTGGGTATTTTCCAAAGGATCTATGAGACTTGGAACATTGATCAGGATGGACCTAAAATCGCATGGATTCCAACGGAAAAAGATAAGACAAAAACAAATTTGGCAAAGAAAATGAAGGAGAAAGGATTTTCGACATTCACAGAGTTCTACCGATGGAGTCGCTCCGAGAGGGATCTTTTTTGGAAGGATTTTTTAGAGACTTCAAAGATTCCTTTTAAAAACAAACCTTCGTCAGTATTTCATCAAGCAAAATCTATCTGCAGAGACTATCTCCCTGATGCCAAGTTAAATATTGCTGAAGCTTGTTTTCTGGCCCCTAAAGACGACGTTGCGATTATTTACCAGGCTGATAAGGACTCGGAAATAATCAGATTGACATTTAAAGAGCTCGATGAACTTTCAAACCAAGTGGCCAATGGACTTATAAGCTTGGGCTTTCAAGCTGGTGACGCCATTGCCATCGATATGGTGATGAACCTCGAAGCCGTTGCTATCTACTTAGGAATTGTCAAAGCGGGCATGACAGTGGTGTCGATAGCAGACAGTTTTGCACCTCAGGAGATCACATTAAGGCTCAAAATTGCTAATGCGAAAGCTATTTTTACTCAAGATCAAATTTATAGAAATGGAAAAGCTTTTCCTCTTTATCCTAAAATCAAAGAAGCAAATGCTCCACTCGCCATTGTATTAGGTGAAGCAGACAAAATAGAGATAGCGCTTCGAGATCAGGATCTTCATTGGAATGCATTTTTAAGCAGCGACAAAAGTTTTACTCCAGTCACTGTTGATGGAGATCATGCGGCTAATATTCTGTTTTCTTCTGGCACGACAGGAGACCCTAAAGCCATTCCATGGACTCACACGACACCCATGAAGTGTGCTATGGATGGATACTATCATCACGACATCCAACCAGGAGATGTCGTTGCTTGGCCTACAAATCTTGGGTGGATGATGGGTCCTTGGTTAATCTTTGCAAGTTTAATAAACCGAGCAAGCATTGCACTTTATGGCCAGCCTCCTTTAGGCGAAGACTTTGGAGAATTTGTTCAGAATGCCAAAGTCACCATGCTTGGCTTAGTTCCCTCCATCGTAAAAGTTTGGAGATCCACGGGATGTATGGAAAAATTTGATTGGTCTGAAATCAAGTGCTTTAGCTCTACAGGAGAGTGCTCAAATTCCTCTGACTATTTATACCTCATGTCTTTGGCAAACTATCGGCCCGTGATCGAATACTGTGGTGGAACTGAAATAGGGGGTGGGTATATGACTGGAACATTATTGCAGCCAGCTTCCCCTGCAACTTTTACGACTCCAGCACTGGGTCTTGATTTCCAAATCTTAGATGAAACCAAGAAACCTACGGATGAGGGTGAAGTCTTTTTAATTCCTCCTTCGATTGGTTTATCGACTCGTTTGTTAAACCGAAATCACGATGAGGTTTACTATCACGAGATGCCGGAAGGCCCGAATGGCCACCTTTTGAGACGGCATGGAGATCAGATCCGTCGACTCCCTTCTGGCTTTTTCCAAGCTCAAGGAAGGGCAGACGATACCATGAACTTGGGTGGCATTAAGGTAAGTTCTGCTGAAATCGAACGAACCATCAATCAACACGCAGCTATCACTGAAAGCGCTGCCATAGCAACCCAGCCCAAAGGAGGCGGGCCCAGCGAATTGGTGCTCTTTCTTGTCATGAACTCATCATCCCAAGATTTAGAATTGCTCAAAACGGAGCTACAGCATCAAATTAAGACCAAATTGAACCCTTTATTTAAAATCAAAGAGGTCATCAAAATTGATCAACTACCACGCACAGCGTCTAATAAGGTGATGCGTCGAGTCTTGAGAGATCGGTATCAAAAAATTTAAATTTCTTCCTTTATTTTAAGAATTTACGGCCGCCTTCAAACTCACAGGTGAGTAAAGAACCCTCTTCAAGAAGCCGAAACGCTAGATACGGGGGGTTTTGGTTGCGCCATGAAAAAACCAGGAAAGCTATGGATTTATCAGATTCCTGTCATTGCGCTTTTTAGTTTCGCGTTTTGGGTTGTCGAGCTCGGTGAACGAGGAGATC
>CAYLWK010000283.1:0-6839 GCA_964387255.1 uncultured Oligoflexia bacterium | reverse complement strand
AGAAGGAGAGGACAAAGCGGGCGCTTATGCAGCACAGGGTATTGGAATGAACTTGATTGAATCAATCGACGGCAGTTATTCCAATGTCATTGGCTTACCATTAGCGCAAGTATTGATGGATTTAAAAGATGAATTCAAATTTAGAATCAAATTATCAAAAGATACTCACAGCCATTGACGGACGAGCGTCACTTTTAGCCGTGAGTAAAAAACAGCCACTTGAGAAACTAAAAGTACTTTATGAGTTGGGTCATCGAGATTTTGGTGAAAACTATGCACAAGAGCTTGTTCAAAAGGCAGAACAAATGAAAGCTCAAGGGTATGATCAATGTCGGTGGCATTTTATTGGACATTTACAGAAAAATAAAATTAATGCGCTTTTGCCTCACGTGTCGATGATTCATTCAGTGGATTCAATCAAAATTTCTGGAGACTTAAACACCCGTCAGTTGAAGAAACATCCAAGCTCTAAGCTAGAGTGTTTTTTACAAATTAATATTTCAAGCGAATCCTCTAAGGGAGGCGTGAAATTAAATCAAGTAGAGAATGCTTTAAAAGAAATTAATTCGATGGAGGGACTCAAGCTCGTTGGGTTGATGTGTTTGCCAGATCCTAGGCGAGCGAAAGAAGCGTTTGAGACGATGCAAAAGCTCAAACAAACCTACAGCTCAGATCATCACCCTATTCAGCTTTCTATGGGGATGAGTCAAGATTTTGAAATGGCAATTGACTATGGTTCTGACTGGGTTCGTATAGGGACAGAGTTATTCGGTGCCCGTCCGGGATAATCTAGAGTCTGTGATGCAGATTCACAGGAGTGAATCCACTTGACTATGTCAGGCCAAACTTCTTTTTTTGAAAATTTTCCACAGAGAAAATCAAAGTGACCGTAGTGGGCTTGATGTCCATAGCCCATGCCATAAATCTTTAGTTGATTTTTAGAATGCCGCAATAGGTGAAACGATTTTTCGACTGCGGTTGGAGGGCATTGAAGGTCTTCATCTCCAGCAATTAAAAAGGTTGGAGGCGTGGGGGAGCGTGTTTGAAGCTTTTGGGCGTAGCTTTTGTGATCACTTGATTTTAGTCCACCGTTTTCAAATGCAGTGCTGAGCTGAGATAAGAGTGTTGCTGGCACTGAAGAGAAGTTAAGTTTTAAGAGTTTTTTCACTTCATCTGAGGTCATTTGTGAAGGATAAGTCAGAAATCGTTTGATCTCAGTGTCTGTCTTAGAGATCAAGGGTGCTCCATAGTGATACAAAAGGCCAATGGGCCAAATCTTGATGATTTCTAAAAGAGCTTTAAATCGAAGTAATGATTCGTAATGACTTCCGGTCTTAAAGTAATCAATGCTAGATCCAACGGTTGTTCCAGAAAGGATCTTTTCAGATCCATGACGACAGAGCCACAAAAAATAAGCAATGCCCCCCATCGAGTGACCTATCCAATGAATTTTCTTCCCAGCGTGCCGCTCTACCATCCAATCAATGGTGGTGCGAATTTCTTGGTCCACAAGATCATCCAAAGTCCAATTCCAGAGTTTGGGCCGAAAGTAAGATGGACGAGTGCTTCTTGCCGAGCCTCGAAGGTCAAGAGCATAAACTGTGGTCCCTTTGCTCGCGAGGGTTTGCATGAAAGATCGATCAGGTTTGAAATCAAAACTAAGTGAGCTTGAGGCTAGGCCATGCACCAAAAGAATGGGGTTTTGGATGGATTGATCCTGATGCGTAGAGAGCGAGGGTGAAGCTTCTCGAACGCAAAAAGACGTCCGGTCTGGAGATTGGATCCAATGCGTTTTAAATGACTGTGATGGGTTAAGCGGCTTTGTCCTCAGGTGTTTTTTCAATGAGAATCTCTCTTCGTTTTACCAACAAGTCTTTCATGCGATGAATTGCTTTTAAAGACTTTTCCAAGCATTCAAGTGCTTTTGGGTCGACTGAATCTTGCTTCTTAAGTTTCTCTAAGGTGATCTCTGTCATTCCCATGGCAATTGAAAGGGGATTGGAAAGATCATGTAAAAATTCTCTTTGCTCTTTCACATTTTGTCTCGGATCGAAAAACTTATCTTGCCCCATTTGACTGTCACTTCGGTCCAGTGGAGCTAAAACTTGACGAGCTTTTTAAAGATTCGGTGCGTTATAGTTAAAAATAATTGATGCGGTAGCAGGCGGTTGCTCCACCAGGCTGCTTTGGCATCTTTCCCAATCACGTTTCGGTACCGTGGATTATTTGACTCACAAAGAGAAACAATCCGTTGAACCACAGGCTCAGGTCCAGGAGCAGCTCGTTGACCTCGTTCTTTCATCATAGTCTCAATCGCTTTCACCTTGTCTCCATAGATGGGATGCGATTGGAAGGACTGATCCCCGTAACTTGCGTTTTTAACAAAGGAGGTCTTGAATCCTCCTGGTTCAATCAAAGCAACTTTCACTCCAAAATCCTTCATTTCATAAAAAAGTGCCTCGCTCATCCCCTCAACAGCAAACTTGCTTGCATTATAAGCACTGTACATTGGAATACCGCACAACCCTGCAATGCTACTCAAATTAATCACGGTCCCTTGAGATTTTCTTAAATAGGGTAAAAGCGTCTGAGTGAGAAAGTAGAGTCCAAAAAAATTCACTTCCATTTGGTATCGAAGATCCTTTTCTTGATTCAATTCAAAAGGACCTAAAACGCCCAGACCTGCATTATTCACTAAAACATTACATTCGCCTTCCCAGTGACTCTCAATCTCACCCTTAATGGCTTCAAACGATTCCCGTTGAGTCATTTCGATCTGCACGCCTTTGACTTGGCCTTCACGAATGGCGTGCATCAACGGACCGGAGATCTCTGCTGGTAATTCAGAGACGACCTTAGTGAGCCGATCGGGTCCACCTCTTAAAGCGGCAAGCACTTGGTGGCCGCGGCGTGCTAGGGCAGCAATCGCTAGTAACCCAAAACCACTTGATGCTCCAGTAACTATGATTTTTTTTGAACCCATGAGTCTGATCCTTCGTTAAGACTTTTTTTGTGCTACATTATAGAGGAAAAGAGACTTTGTGAAGAACTTTAGATCTGGGTTTTTAAAAACAGCGGCTGTGATGATGATGGGGTTTCCTATCGTTTACATCTTAATCACAGGAATCTGGTTCAATATTCCAGCGATCCACTACGCGTCGTTACTGATTTCTCCTTTTTTTTATTTTATTTCTTTTTGGGCCATTTTATCTGGGTACGGCCTCTGGGAGATGAAGCGTTGGGCTTGGTATGTTTTTATTTTTGCACAAGTGCTCATTGCCTATAAAAACCTTTACGTGGTGGCGAACTATTCACAGTCAGAATATCGAATGGGGGCATTTTTGATCGCCTCGATTGTTCAAGTAGCGATTACTTATAAAATAACCCGTGAAGTGAGAGTTCCTTATTTTCTACCAAAAATTCGATGGTGGGCGTCGTACTTAGAAGAAAGCCCCGTGATTCAAGCGGTGATTCAGCGAGGAGCTGGCGAAAAAGTTCAAGGCAAAGTCATGGATGTTTCCGTCTTTGGGTGTTTTGTGAAAACACATGGAGACTTTAGTGATAATGAAGAAGTCAGTCTTCGGTTTGAGATCAAGGGCGAAGAGTTTCAATGTCAAGGGTGGGTGGTTTGGCGCACAGAATCTGCTGTGACTCATCCGAAAGGCATTGGAATTAAATTTCAAAAATTAAATCGAAAAGTTCGAAAAACATTAAAATCAGCACTCAGTGATTATAAAAAAGATTTAAACCAGGCTTATCTAGCTACTCAGTCCTAGAAATGAGTGTCCTCATGTCAACTGAATCTTCTCATATTGCCTTTTTAAATCAAGCGATTGAACTTGCCGAGATTGCGGAATCGGAAAATGAAGTTCCTATTGGCGCAGTGATTGTTACCAATGGAAAGATCATCGGCAAAGGGTGGAACCAAAAAGAACAGACCTTGGATGTGAGTTCTCACGCAGAAATCAATGCACTACGAGACGCTTCTAGAAAAATAAAAAATTGGAGACTGACAGGTGCTATCCTCTATACAACGTTAGAGCCTTGTCCAATGTGTTTGATGGCTTGTCAGAATGCACGAATCGAGTTGGTTGTTTACGGGGCAAAAGATTCTAAAGGGGGCTCCGTTTCTCTTGGCTATGATTTGCATCAAGACTCACGCTTGAATCATCAGTTTAAAGTAAGGTACTTTGAAAGTTTAAAATGCCAAGAGCTGCTAAAAACTTTTTTTAAAAAAAAACGAGAAGAGAATCGAAAATCGTCAGGCTAGATCAGTAGACTTTCAATCGTCATGGATAGTCAAGTAATAGGGATAGAGGGCGGATTCAAAGAAAACCTGGATCTCTAAAAAAGTCAGGGGGAGTGATGTCAGCTGCAGCAAATAGTCAAAATTCACATAGCAACCAAGTTCATTGGAAAGCGTTGATCTCAAAGCGTATGGGTATCAACTTTTTCTTAGGGTTTTCATCTGGGATGCCCCTTCTTTTGACAGGATCAACCCTTCAAGCATGGATGACGGATGCTCAGGTGGATCTCACCGTGATTGGAATTTTTTCTTTAGTGGGTTTACCCTACTCACTTAAGTTTATTTGGGCACCTGCTATGGATTGGGTGGTTCCGTCATTTTTAGGAAGAAGGCGAGGGTGGCTTTTTTGTCTTCAACTGGCCTTGGCAATCGCTATTTTACTTTTATCTCAAAGTAATCCGGCTGCGAATCCCGTTTTGTTGGCTTTGATTGCCGTATTAGTGACTTTTTTCTCTGCTTCTCAAGACATTGTTGCTGACGCTTACCGAAGGGAATCCTTGGCAGATCGTGAACTCGGATGGGGAACATCGCTTTTCGTCAATGGCTATCGAATTGGAATGCTGGTTGCTGGAGCTTTTGCACTATTTTTGGCAGATCAATTTTCTTGGGAAACTGTTTACTTTCTAATGGCATCTCTCATGACAGTCGGGTTAATCACCACACTCGTTGCAGATGAACCAAAAGTGCATGAGAAACCTCCAATAAATTTCAAACAAGCGGTTTTGGGGCCATTTCAAGAATTCTTTTCACGAAAATCGGCCTTATTATTTTTGGCTTTTATTTTGTTTTATAAACTAGGCGACTCGATGGCAAGTCACATGTTCACTCCTTTTATCCTAGGACATGGATACACTAAGACCGAGTATGCAGCAGTTGCAAAGACTTTTGGTCTCTTCGCCACGATCGGTGGGGGACTGATTGGAGGCGCACTTTTATTAAAACTCGGGATTCAGCGGTCTCTATGGATCTTTGGGATCCTTCAAGCGATCTCCACTGCTGGGTTTTCAATTTTATCTACGTTTGGACATCATTTGGGAATGCTCACAGCGGTTGTGGCGTTTGAGAATCTTTCAAGTGGTATGGGGACGGCTGCTTATGCAGCTTTTATGGCAAGTCTCACAAATAAGAAATTCACAGCAACTCAGTATGCGCTTTTAAGTAGTCTCATGGGAGTGCCTCGAGTGATTGCGGCCGCACCCACAGGTTGGCTAGCTGAACAGCTAGGTTGGTTTTCTTTCTTTCTGATGTGTACCATCATTGCTATTCCTGGGTTGATATTACTTGTAAGAATTCAAAAATTAGCTCGATGAAGAGGATTTTTACGATGGAGGTCGTTAAATTCTAAAGCCACAGGATGGGATAACCAACGATCTGATTAATATTGATAGGTCCTAGCTCTCGACTATCTCGTGAAACTTTTCTGTTATCACCTAAAACATAAACATGGTTTTTGGGAACAATGATGCGTTGGTAACCTGATGAGTTAGTTAAAGTACCCTCAGGTAGATAGTCTTCCACGAGTAGTTCTCCATTTCTATAAACTCTCCCTTCCATGAACTCAATGAGGTCGCCTTCAGTTCCTATGACTCTTTTAATGAGATTTCTATCACCAATTGAAAAAACTAAAATTTCACCTATCTGCGGAGTAGTCTTCAATAAACTAGAAATTTTTTCGGCGATAAAATAATCTCCATTTTGAACTGAGGGTTGCATTGATACTCCACGTACTTTTGTGCCTACAAAAGTAAAGTTCAATAAAAGCATTGCGAAGATAAACTGATAAGGGCCTTCGATTTTTTTTCTTAAATAAAGTTCTAATTTAATTGGAGATTTTGCCAGGGCACCAATCCATTGAAGGGTAGTCTTTCCAGACTTTTTAAAAGTTTCAATGAATTTTGAAAATCGAATTCCAAATCGATTTTTCAAGTTATCATTTGACAAATTTGAAGCATGTCGGATCACAGCTTCAAGGGGTGATTCATTAGAAGAAACCTTGATTCCAAGCGATTCAAGTTTCTTTGCAGCATCGGCTTGATTAAGCTGAGCAGAAAAAAAACGTACCTTTTGTCCATCAATTGTAGCGATGAATGATGGTTGAGATACAATCTTGGTTGTGTTTAGATGAATAAATTGAAGAAGGCACAATCTGTCCTGACTAGAAAGATCGTCGAAACGACCTTCTGCAGCTGAACAGAATGCCATACAAAGGACTAGAAGCATGTGAAAGCATCGCACCAAGGTTTTACTACCTTTCTTTTTAATTAATATATCGACAAAATGCCTAGATGACTATGAGTCATGACAATTTACTTTTTCACTTCTTCTAGAATACCCTTGAAAGCCAAAAGAATTGATCAGAGGACTTTCAATCTTTTGCCAGACTTGGCTATTCACTGTAGATCTCGTCAAGAAGAGCGGAAACTTCCTCATAAAAGTGCGGAACGAGTTGTGATTAACGCTTCGCTTTTTTGTTTTTTTTACTATGGGTTTAGAAAAAGTGGCTGCCCCTATCGCCGGATGAGGCGATAGAATT
>CAYLWK010000282.1:0-4302 GCA_964387255.1 uncultured Oligoflexia bacterium | reverse complement strand
ATCAACAGTAAGAGCCGCTCGGAGACCGATGAAATGCTTAGTGAAATCAAGAATTTACTAAAGAAAGCCAATAAGTAGCCGAGAAGTAGAAAGAAGGATATTGACATACCCCCGCGGGGTATATTAAGATTGTAGTTATGAGACTGATATTTTCTATTTTAACCACTCTCGTCTTTTGCAGTAGCCAGGTAATGGCTGCTCCATGCGTTGGCGGTTGTCACGAAATGAATCAGCCTCATAAAGCAGAAGCTCAAAGTACTCAGACAGCAAATCATGACTGTTGTGATGAAGCCCTAGATCAGGACAAAGGCCAGGAAAAGCAAACGCCTTGCCATTCTGAAGGTAGCACGTGTTTAAGTCAGTGCTCTTTGGAAGCCAAGGTCGAAGCCCAGACCTTTACGATTCAGAATGAGTCCGGAAAAAAATTTGGTGATGGCCTCTTAAAATCGACTGACACTCAAAAACAGTTCTTTTTAGATGTAGTCCAGTCCCAGCTTGTTGCTTGGGTCGACCAGGATCATCGCACGTCTGGCGTGCCTTTCTACATTTTCTACCAAAAACTCCTCATTCCCTAGATACCTTCAAGAATATCGTTTAACGTTTTTGAGATCGCCACAATGATCTCTCGACGGCATTGCCTTATCTAAAGGCAAACTCTCTTGGAGGAAATTTTATGAATACCCGTATTGTCCTTACTGGGACTCTCGTTTTCGGGATCAGTTTGATCAGTAATAGCTTCGCTGAGGACAAAACAGTAGAAAAACCACCGAGCCTCACTCAAGTCCTCAGTCGAGCGTATGAAAAAAATGCAAGCATTGCTTCGTTTCGTCACAGCTTTGAAGCAGAAAAGTCCCTTGTTACGTCTAAAGCGACGCTCGATGATCCCATGATTGGGGTCAACACGCTTCGGCGAGGAATGAATACCCAATATGGAACAATTAGCCAGAAGATTCGCTTTCCGGTAAAGTACTTCCTCCAGGCAAATGCTCAAAGTAGCCGCGCAGATAGTTATAAAGCTGAGCTAGAAGCTGAGAAAATGAGAGTCAGGGCCCAGGTTTCCTCTCTCTATTATGCCCTCTATTCCACCCAGAAGATTATTCAACTGACGGAAGCCAATATGCAGGCTGTAAAGGAATTCGCTCGCGTTGCGGAGAAAAAATACGCTGCCGGAAAGTCACCGCAAGCAGACTCTATGAAAGCTCACTTCGAACTCACTCAATTGGAACTTGATTTGATTCGCCTCAAACAAGAAGAGGAAGGATTACAGGAGAGTCTAAGAGCTGTTGTAAACGACTCTGAACTTCAAGACCTAGCTTTGTCAGGGATTGAACTGCCGACGCCGACTTTTACATCCCAGACACTTGGAAAAGATCTTTCAGCTTTAACAGCTCAGCTTAAAAACAAATCTCCAGTATTAAAGAAAGAAGAGTCTCTCCTAGAAGAAGCGCAACACCAAAGTACGCTTGCCTCCTGGGAGTTCGCTCCTGATTTTCAACTTCAATATCAACAAAGAATTTCAGGGGAACCCGCAGATTCAAAAATCTACTCGATTGGAATCACATTCCCTCTTTGGTTTTGGAAAAAAAGCGCTGAATCGTCGGCGGCAGCATCTAGAGAGATTGCTCAAGAGTTTAGAGTCACCGATTCAACCAGAAAGCTCGTCGCAAAAGTGGTTGATCTACGAGGAAAAGTTGAAGCAGGATCAAAAACACTCAAAATTTATAAAACCAGCCTGATTCCCCAAGCGCAGGGGGCTTACAACTCAAGTCGTGCCGCCTATCAGGCCAATAAGACTTCGTTCTTAGATCTACTAGACAGTGAAAGATCACTTTATCGCGTGAAGACTGGCTTCTTTCGTTCTTTGCGCCAATATGTTCACCAACTCGGTGAACTCGAAAGCCATTTGGGTTTTTCAGTTTCCAATCTCGAAACAAGCGAGGTGTCAAAATGAAATCAAAGAAATTCTTAATTATTTCTATCTTTTTAGGTGTTCTTGGAGTTGGGGGCGCTTGGTGGTTTTACGAACATAATCATGGGCACCATAATGCCCACTCGGGTGGTGAGCAAAAGAAAGCGGAAACTTATAGCTGCCCAATGCATCCTCAAATTGTTTCTGACGAGCCAGGCTCCTGTCCTATCTGTGGAATGGACCTAGTACTAGCAAGTGAAATGGAAGAGGAAGAAGATCATACTGGCCATAATCATGAAAACGAGAAGAGTCTGCCTACGGGGCATGCTGACGTTAAGCTCAACTCAAAGAAGCAGCAGCTCATTGGTGTAAAGATTACAAAAGTCGAAAAGAAGAAACTCTTTAAATCTATTAGAGCTCCTGGACGAATCGCATTTGATCCGGAACTCTACACTGCGCAGAGCGAGTACTTGGAAGCATTGAAACAATGGAGAAGAGTACTAGATTCGCCTATTTCAGATGTAAGAGAAAGTACGCAACAGATGATCCGATCATCGAAGATCAGACTTAAAGTCTTGGGGCTGTCAGATGACCAAATCACAAGGCTTACTAAAAAAGGCAGTTTGTCTGAGGGACTTCTAGTGAGCGGTAAGGGCCAGGAAAACTGGATTTACGCAGATATTTTTGAAGTGGATCTTCCTTACATTAAAGATGGTTTGTCTGCTCAGATCTCGGCAAATTTTCTTCAAGGCAAGACACTTGCAGCCAAGGTTATCTCCGTGGACCAGGTCATTAATCCAGAAACAAGAACGGCTAAGGTTCGTCTGCAGCTCCTCGATCACGACTCTTCGATCCGTCCTGAGTCCTATGTCAACGTTACCATATTTGCACCGGTGGGTGAGCATCTTGCCGTTCCCATTGAATCTCTAATGGATACTGGAAGAGAGGTTTTCGTTTTTTCTAAGACAGGCGACGGAAAGTTTGAGCCTAAAAAAGTTACTGTCGTTCTTGAAACCGAATCTCAAGCTGGAATTGGGAGCGGTTTAAGTGAAGGTGAAGAAGTCGTCGTAGGCGGCAACTTCATGCTTGATTCTGAATCAAGATTAAAGGCAGTCATTCAGGGAGCACAAAGTCAGTCCGCACCAGAAACGTCAGGATCGGGCCACAAGCACTAGTTGCAGGAGAGAAAGATGATACTTCGAATAATAGACTTTTGCGCTAAAAATAGAGGAATCACGCTCCTGGCTGTGGCCTTCGCATTGGTTGCTGGCTGGTTTAGCATGAAGAAGATTCCAATAGATGCGATCCCGGATCTTTCCGATACCCAAGTGATCGTTTACTCTACGTGGAACGTCAGTCCGGACATTATTGAGGATCAGGTTACCTATCCCATAGTAACGAGCCTTCTTGGTGTACCAAAAGTAAAGGACATCCGTGGTTTATCTACCTTTGGAGCTTCCTATGTATATGTAATCTTCGAAGATGGAACCGATATCTACTGGGCTCGCTCAAGAGTACTGGAGTATCTTTCTAAAATCACACCTCAATTGCCAAAGGACGTTCAAACGGAGCTTGGTCCCGATGCAACGGGTGTCGGATGGGTCTATCAGTATGCATTAAGAGATAAATCGGGAAAAAGAACCCTTGCGGATCTTAGATCCTTTCAGGATTGGTTCCTTAGATATCAGCTTCAATCAGTTCCTGGAGTGAGTGAAGTCGCGTCTTTCGGAGGTTTCGAAAAACAGTATCAAGTTCAGGTTAATCCAGAATCCTTACGAGCCTACAACATCCCATTGACCAAAGTCTCTAAAGCCATTGAGGAAGGCAATAGCGAGACTGGAGCACGAGTCATTGAGTTCTCGGGAACAGAATACATGGTTCGAGCTAAGGGTTACGCCAAAAATAGAGAAGACATCGAAAATATCGTTATCGGAGTTAGCGGCACAGGTGTTCCTATTTATGTCAAGAATGTCGCTCGTGTGGCAGAAGGTCCAGAGATCCGAAGGGGCCTGGGAGACCTAAACGGCCAGGGTGATACCGTTGGCGGAATTATCGTTATGCGGTTTGGAGAAAATGCCAATAGCGTGATCGAAAGGGTCAAAGCCAAGATTGAGTCACTTAAACCATCACTTCCAGATGGCCTTGAGATTGTGGAGACTTATGATCGAAGTGATTTGATTAAACGATCAATTGATACGCTCACTCATGAGCTGACCTTAGAAATGATCGTAGTCGGATTAGTCATTTTGATATTCTTACTTCATCTTCCTAGTGCGCTCGTTCCGATTGTCACCCTCCCGACAGCGGTCATCATTTCATTTGTGCTCATGTATCTGATGGATGTTTCGGCAAACATCATGTCCCTGGGAGGTATTGCGATTGCTATTGGTGCA
>CAYLWK010000281.1:0-3096 GCA_964387255.1 uncultured Oligoflexia bacterium | reverse complement strand
GTCAACTAGTAGCGGAAAAAGTACAAAACATTAAGGACGAACTTCCAGCCGGATCACAACCAATGCTAGGTCCCATTACAACAGGTCTTGGAGAGATTTACTTCTATTCGTTAGATGCTAAGAAAATTGCAAAAGGAAAGGATCGAGCTAGTCAACTAATGGAGCTTAGGGCTTTAAATGAATGGCTAATAAAGCCACGGTTACTCATGGTCAAAGGTGTGGCTGAAGTAAATGCCATTGGTGGGTATGAAAAACAGTTTTATGTACAGCCCAAGCTCCGGGAACTCATCAAACATGGAATACATTTTGACGAGCTGGTTGCGGCTATACAGAAAAACAACAGAAATACAGGTGGAGGTTACATTCAGCAGACGGCTGAGCAACTCTTGGTCCAAGCGAACGGTCTCGTGCGATCACTTAAAGATGTCGAGTCAATTGTTGTTAAAAGACTTGGAAATTTCGAAAGCGTCACCGTCGGACACCTCGCAGATGTAAAACTTGATCGAGAACTAAGAACAGGAGCTGCTCTTGTAAACGGCCATGAAACTGTCGTTGGTACAATTTTAATGCTTCTAGGAGAAAACAGTAGGACTGTTGCGCTCTCTGTCGACGAAAAAATTAACGAAATCAAGGCAAGTCTTCCAGACTGGGTAGATCTAAACGTCGTCTATAATCGATCAGAGCTTGTGAATAAAACTCTTTCCACCGTCCAAAAGAACCTTTTATTTGGAGCAATGCTTGTTATTGTCATCCTACTGCTCTTAGTTGGCAATGTTCGAGTTGCTATCATTACTGCAATCACTATCCCGTTATCTCTTCTTGTGACCTTTATTTTAATGAAGGTAAACAACGTATCTGGAAACCTGATGAGCCTTGGAGCACTCGACTTTGGAATCATTATCGATGGTGCAGTTATTGTTATGGATAACTGTGTTCGATTTATATCTAAACGATTCAAAGAGCTAGGTCGTGAGCTGACACGAGAAGAAATCAAAGAAGCGGTGGTAAAAGCAACCGTTGAAATTCGTTCTGCAGCAGGATTTGGCCAGCTCATAATTATTATCGTGTTTCTGCCACTATTTGCTCTTACTGGCGTAGAAGCAAAGATGTTTGTCCCAATGGCAGCCACTTTTTGTTTTGCTTTAGGCGCAGCTTTTATTTTTTCTTTCAGTACCATTCCGGCACTAGCAGGTTTGTTCTTACCTGGAAAAATCAGATTGGAACCACCCATTCTAATGAAAGGTTTAAGCCGTATTTATGATCCCGCCATCGAATTTTCACTAAAATTCAAAAAACTGATTCCAGCCATTGGAGTGGGAGCTATTATACTTGGAATCGTTTTGTTCTCTAGATTAGGAGCAAATTTTTTACCTCAGCTTGATGAAGGTTCAATTGCAATTCAATTTGTTCGCCCAACGAATATTTCAATTGATCAATCGGTAGAGATGCAAAAAATTTCTGAACGGCTCATTTCAGAGTTTAAGGAGGTAGATAAGGTCATCTCTAGAATCGGAACTGCTGAAATCGCAACCGATCCCATGGGGCCCAATATCTCGGACACCTATGTACTTTTGAAAGATCATGCCGCTTGGCCAAAAATAGATGGCAAAAAAAGAGATAAGGCTCGATTGATTGAAGCGATCAAAGCTAAGCTATCAGAACACATTCCAGGACAAACGATGATCGTTTCTCAGCCCATTCAACTTCGATTCAATGAGTTGCTGGAAGGAGTACGAGCCGATGTCGCATTGAAAGTATTCGGCGAAGATATGGATGTCATCACTTCAATCGCGTCAAAAGCCGCCGCCATTGTTGGAACTATACCAGGTGTTGGAGAAGCAGAAGAAGAGGTCAAGGGACAATCACCTGTGCTTCGCGTTACACCCAAGAACGAAACGTTGTCACGCCTTGGCCTTTCGAAAGAAAGTGTCCTTTCTACAGTTGAAACAGCTATCGGTGGAACTGAGGCCGGACACCTCTACCAAGGTGTAATGAAGTTTCCAATCATCGTCCGTTTAAGTGAGAACGATCGATCAAACCTTAGGACAGTTTCAAGGATTCCGGTTGGCGCTGGAGAGAGTTATACGGTTCCCCTGAAAGATGTTGGAGATTTAGAAATCAAAGATACTTATAACGATATTCGGCGAGAACAATCCAAAAAACGTGCGGCGGTTCTCATTAATGTTCGAGGCAGGGATACTCAAAGTTTCGTCGAAGAGGCTAAAGTTAGAGTGCAGAATGAGGTTGAGGTACCAGCAGGATACTATATTGAGTGGGGAGGGAGTTTCAAGAATCTAGATAAAGCCAAACAGCGATTGTCGATTGTAGTTCCTGCAGCATTAGTTCTGGTTCTTCTTATGATCTATGCAGCGTTCCAGAGTGTTATTCAGACTGCAATGATTGCACTTTGTATCCCCATGGCCTTGGTGGGTGGCGTACTTGCGCTGATGTTGAATGGTCTAGATTTTAGTATTTCAGCCGCGATAGGATTTATTGCTCTCTCAGGAATTGCCGTTTTGAACGGCGTAGTTCTTGTGAGCTATTTCAATCAACTCAAGCTGGAGGGCCTGAATGGAGACAAACTCATTATTGAAGGGACAAAGATGAGGCTCCGCCCTGTGATTATGACGGCCAGTGGAGCAGCATTTGGGTTCTTGCCGATGATGTTGTCAACCGGCATGGGAGCAGAGGTCCAACGTCCTTTGGCTACCGTAGTTGTAGGGGGTATATTGTCGGCGACCATCCTCACACTGGTTGTACTACCGACTATTTATCGATTGCTGGAAAACAAAATGAAAGTGAGCAAAAGTTCACTCAGCCATTAAGGAGAAATTTTAATAAATGGTCATCGCAGTTCGAGCGAACATTTACCTAAAACTTAGAGGAAACGCAAACCCGCAACCTCAAAAATAATGAGGAAATTTGCACTATAGTGACAACGCAATAATACAAAAGAAAGATTAATCCAGAAACTCAATTGACAGAAGCTCGAAAAGCGTTGACATGACGCTATAGATCTAACGCAGTCGATAAAGTTGGATCATGGTTCCTCGGTTAAGATTGTGAATGGAAACTCAACAATCAAAACCGAAAGGA
>CAYLWK010000280.1:0-5404 GCA_964387255.1 uncultured Oligoflexia bacterium | reverse complement strand
CTCATGAGCTTTTTGTAGAGACATCTTTTGATCAAACTTTTCTTGTTCTTTTCGTCGAATCACATCACGGTAGAAATCTTCTTGTTCAGCCAAATTCTCATAATTTTCAAAAGCGTAGCGTTTCTCAACGTTTTGAATCTGATCATCTTTTCTTGCTAGTTCAGCTTCGTAATTTTTAACAATCGTTTCTTCTTTAAATTTTTGAGCTCTTTCAAAATCCTTAATGGCTTCTCTTCGCCCAATGGCACGTCCGATGAGGTCTTGTCTTTTAAGGTCAGAGATATCTTTCAGCTGACGTCTTAACTCCAAGTTTTCATCTGCCCTGCTTTTGGAAAGTCTTCTGGCATTTTCTTCAGACTCTTTTTCAAAATGCTGTGCAATATCCGTAATGCGTCCCTTGGTGAACTCTTCTGTTTTTTTAACGTTTTCATCTCGCTCAAGCCTTGCATCTCGCACCTCCCGTTTCGCTTCATCTCGAATTTTGTCTCTATCTAAAAGCATTTCTCGATTTAAAGTCTTGTAATCGCGCTTTAGAGTGTCTTCCAGGTCAAGATAGTTTTCTTTGTCTTCTGAAAAAGCTCGATGAAAACTTGCTTGAGCGCTTTTTCGAGCTCGATCAGCTAACTCCTCCGAGTTTTTAAGGTGGGATTCATTCAATTGATGCATTTTCTGACGAAATCGATCTTCTACCAGGTTGGTTCGTTTCTCTGACGCTTCTTGTTGGTGTTCTAATTCATTCACTAAGTTTTTATTACGGTATTCAAGTTCCTCAACACGCCCACTTTTTAGATTGCCAAACTTATCGTAGGTATCCTTTTTGAGCTCATCGATCTTGCTTTGATACATTTTGGAGTGTTGCTTGAGGTCTTCGTTGAGTGATTTTTTTTGATTTTTTAGAGCAGACTCATGGTCTTTTTGAAGCTCGCGTAACTCGTTTTCATAATCTTCGTGAAGCTCGTCCACTTCCTCATTATGATGCTTTCGTGTTTTCTCCTCTTGAGCCTCATGAGCCTCATCTTGAGAATTGATGCGCTGACGATAATCCGCAATAACGTCCTGAAAATAGTTGAGTTCGGAAGGATTAATTGACGACATCCTGTCTTAAGATTCCTCTCTAACCTGTATAAATAAGCAAACCCCATACCAATGTCTCAGATTTTAAAGACTATTTAGTCTATAGAAACCACCACATAGCCACCCATTTTTTTTCCAAACCAACTTCCTTTTAAAAAAACCGATCATAATTGCCGAGTCTGGGTAGATTTTTCCAGACAAAAAAACACAGGTTATCGTCGATCTTGACTTCCCCTGAGCGCAAAGGCAGATTTTAGATTCCATGACTCAGGCTAAAACACCCTTAATGCAGCAATATGATGAACTTAAGGAACAAGCCGGCAACGCGCTTTTATTTTTTCGTATGGGTGATTTTTACGAGCTATTTCATGAGGATGCCAAGATTGCAGCGGACCTCTTAGGGATCACGCTCACCTCTCGTGATAAGAATAAAGAAAATCCAGTCCCGATGGCTGGAGTGCCTCACCACAGTGCTCAATCCTATATCTCTTCACTTCTCGATGCTGGCTACAAGGTTGCCATTGGCGAGCAAATTGAAGACCCAAGTCAGACTAAAGGAATCGTTCAACGAAAAATCACTCAAACACTGACACCTGCGATTCGATTTGAGCTCGAGCAAGACCAGTCTCCTTGCTTAGCTACCCTAGTCCCCCTCAAAGACTCTCAATCAAAAAAAGATCCAAGCGCATTTTTGTTGGTCCTGTTTCAAAACAACACGGGTTGTGTTTTTTATCATACGATTTCGACTGCGAGTGAGTTTTATGAAGTTGCTCGTCACCTTGAACTTCAGCATTTTTTAAACTGGGCTCAATCAACCCCCACAGACTTTGTTTCAGTTTTGAGATCACAAACGCAAGCTCTGATCGAAGCACTCCCAGCAAATTTTCTTCGTCTAGAACGCGCTCAAGAGCTTTTAAAACAACTTTATGAACTCAACTCACTCTCAGCTTTTTTTCCAAAACAAGAGTTGATTTTTGGATTAGGAGTGATCTTAAAATATTTCTTGGGATCTCAGAATCAGACCCAAATCCACCACCTAAAACTCCCAAAACCTCTAAGCTCTAATGATCAACTTAAACTGGGTCCAAACGCTATTGAACATCTCGACTTACTACCCAACCGAAAAGATCCAAAGCCGAATCTTTTTGATACCTTGAGCTCCCAACTTGGAAAGCTCCACACGTCCATGGGAAGACGAGCACTTAAACAAGGACTCATTTCTCCTTTCACGAAACTAGATCAAATCAAAACTCGACAAGCTTTAGTTAAATCGTGGCAAACTGCTAAAATCGCAAAAGGCCTTGAACCTTGCCTGAAACCGATTCACGACATTGATCGAATCCTCTCCAGAATTACGTCATCGCATGCAACTCCCCGAGATTTAGTAGCCTTAAGCCAATCCCTATCAACACTCCCAAAGATCATTGATGTGCTTAAATCTGTTTCTTGTGACGAAAATCAAATTCTCGTCGATGAACTTAAAAAAGGCTGGTCGAAGATCAAGCCTTTTGTGAAAAAACTTGAGCGAGAACTTAAAGAAGATGCTCCGTTTTCTTCTAAAGATGGAAAGATCTTTCAGGTGGGAACTTCTGCAGAGCTCGATGATTTGATTTCGCTCACAGAAAATGCTGAAAAACATCTCATTGAACTTGAGGCAAAAGAAAGAAAATCCACTCAGATCCCGAATCTGAAAATTAAAATGAATCGAGTTTTCGGCTATTTCATTGAAGTCACAAAAACACATTTAACGAAAGTACCAAAGCACTATCATCGCAAGCAGAGCACCGTGAATGCCGAGCGATTTATCACAGATGAGCTTAAAAAACTTGAAGATCAAATTCTATCGGCTCAGTCAAAGCGCAAGCAATTGGAACTTCATCTTTTTCAAGAGCTCCTCAACGAAAGCATTGCTCAGTCAAAGAGGGTCGGTCAATTGTCTGAGCGGTTAGCGACGATCGACCTCTGCCAGCTCTTTTCACAGCTAGCCAATCATCCTCAATGGTCGTTTCCATTGATTGACGATTCTAAAGATCTTGAAATTCATCAAGGCACCCATCCTGTGGTGGCCTATCAACTCGGTGGCAAATTTGTTCCGAACACCGTTCAAATGAAGGGAGCTGAATCCAATACGCTTCTGATCACGGGGCCCAATATGGGTGGAAAATCCACAGTGATGCGTCAGACTGCACTTATCGTGATTCTGGGTCAACTAGGTGCTCCTGTGCCGGCAGAGGAAGCTCGTTGGGGCGTGGTCCACACAGTCTACACACGAATGGGGGCAAACGATGCCATTGCTCAAGGTCAAAGCACGTTCATGGTGGAAATGAGTGAGTTAGCTTATTTGCTTCATCATGCAAATGATCGATCACTGATTCTCCTCGATGAAATTGGCCGAGGCACGAGCACTTTTGATGGAATGAGCATGGCCTGGGCTAGCCTGGAGTGGATTGACACGGAAATCAAAGCGCGATGCCTTTTTGCGACTCATTACCATGAACTGACGGACCTAGAGACATCGTTGGATGGACTTAAAAATGTCCATATGGCGGTTGAATCAAAACAAGCCTGTGGCTCAATTCGATTCCTCTATCAAATGGTGGATGGAAAAGCGAATGAGAGCTTTGGAATTCAAGTGGCTCAAATGGCCGGCATTCCTTCTTCTATCACTCAGAGGGCGTGGAAAGTTTTGGAACACCTTGAAGCTCGAGATCACAAGAAAAATGAATCTCTTAGACTCCCTGCTAAAACCAAAGCAAAGCCTCCTACACTCACCCCGACGGCTTCACCAAACCTTTCTCCGTCGTCAATCCATAAAGATCAACTGCCTTTATTTGCTACCCCACCAGTCGCAGAAGAAAACCTCAGTGAAAGCGCACAAGCTGAGCTTCAGCAACTTCAACGCAAACAAAAACAAATCGACAAAATCTTAAAAGAACTCAAAGCCATCGATATTGATCGAATGACGCCGATCGATGCACTCAATCAACTCTCAAAGTGGAGGAAAAAGCCTTCTCTCACCGGGAGCTCACGATAGCTCTTCCGTTGAGTGGTTGAAGCGGACGATTATTTTTACGAAAGATATTTTGGAGTTTTCGAATTTGATTTTGTGAAAATCCAATGGGCTCTTTCATCACATGCCAAATAACTTTCTCTGAGCAGGGAGGATTTGTAAGAGATCCTTGATATCGAAAAAAGTGACGATTTTCAGGAAGCAAGCTTTCTGCATGAATATAGATATTTCGGTACATCCGAGTTGGAGTGGCGACTCGTGGCAAATGCCTCCAAAAATGGCTGATGAGCTCATTTTCTTTTTCAGTCGTTTGACCAAAAACGGCGATCATGGCGATTTCTCCATCTTTATTTTGATGTAAAAACTGAATTTCAATGGGAAAACTCTTTCCGTTGAGCTGATGCTCACTTGGTGTGTGCAAATCAATGCTTTTAAGAAGATACCGATGATCTCCAATTCGAATGGCACTTTTATTTTGATAATCAATCCAAATTGTTCGATCGTTATTGCCAATCACTAATCGGGTTGGACGATAGAAGGTTTGAAGAATTGGATGAGCTCCTGAGGACCCACCTGTGATATTGATAGGAGACTGGTGTTTTCCAGTGGCGCATGAGGCATAGGAATCACTCAATGAACCCCATGCATTGGGACCATTGGGGCCTTCATAGTGCCAGTTTAAACCACCTGAGCTGGCAGCACTTTGGTTTGCGTTCAAGGCCATAAACGCAATGCCAAGCAAAACCAAACTTAGAAATTGAAGTATCCGAATACCTAGGACAAACCGATTCACACTTTTTAGTATGATGTACACAGAGCCATTCGTTGAGACGGTAGGATTTGCCTAATGAAGGCATCGCTCTAGCCTATAAATGAGATCACCGTCTTTCAGACGACGGAGTTTCAAGCACCGCCCGAAGCTCAATCACATGGTCAAGACTGACTTCGACCTCTGGAGCCTCGTAGGGTTGAATCAAAATAAATCGCGCAAGCGTTCCATTCTCTCTTCGGCCAATAAAGCCTCTTTGAATTTTGCCAGAAACCACTTCCACTCCGTAGGTCCGGTTCGCTTCATCCGCCAATAACCGTGTTACAATGACTTCCAAGCCCACAATCTCCGGAGCGACCTTGGGCCAGGTAAAATTCCCATTTGCGTCTTCATTTCCCCTACGTAAAAGAGGTTCGCCTAATTCTTTTGCGATGCGTGGATCCGTGCGAATCTCCATTTCCCAGTTGTCACGCGCGCCTAGGTTTTCAATGGCTTTGCCTGAAGGCAGATGGACGGTCTCTTCGGGGCTCCCTACAGCGTCTTTCACAGGG
>CAYLWK010000279.1:0-2906 GCA_964387255.1 uncultured Oligoflexia bacterium | reverse complement strand
TGTCAACGCTTTTCGAGCTTCTGTCAGCTAGTTACCAAAATGCCATCTGTCATAGCTTTAAAGGTACTAAAACTGATACCTGAATTTCACTTAATCCATATCAATTCAGATGGGCCTATTGTTTATTAGGTACCAACTTAGTTACCAAAATACTGTTTGCTTTAATTAAAAGGTACTAAAACTGTTAACTGAATATCATTTATTCAATGTCATTAATGTGGTTCACATAATTAATCACTGTTTTTTGAGCCACACCTAAAATAACATCAAAAATATTCGCTTTAATATAACCAGCAGCAAGAAAGGATTGGACATCGCTATCTTTTACCCAGCCCCTTTCCTGTACAACTTTACGGGTAAAGGAAGCCAAAGCGTCTAGTTTCCGATCTTCAAGCTGACTTCCACTGTGCAGAGCCTGTAGGAGAGGTTCCGGAAGCTTCCCTCTTTTTGCAACAAATGGCGATGGCGGCTCTGGCGGTGGCGACGAAATCATTATCATCATTAGTGTTTAGTCCGCTCGTTTTTTAACTACTAAAATCTGATTCAATGCTCTCAAGTGAATCGAAACAGTCATTCAAAAAGGGCATGATCCTTGAACCTTGGAGAAAAACGTTTAATCAGACCTTCTCAATTCTCTGAATAAATTGTTGGAGAGACTTGGCAGCTGCCTTACTTTCTTTCAACCAAGGGAGACTGATCAGCCAGTCATGCTGCATTTCTTTTCCTATCAAAAGCTCTACTTGGACTCCTGCATTCTTAGCCTTATCAAAAACTTTGACTGATTCATCAAAGAGCACCTCCTGGTCTCCCACAAGGATTAACATCGGTGGGAATTGAGCGTATTCTCCATAGATCGGGGAAATCAATGAATCCTTAGGATCGTGGCTGCCACAATACCACTGTGCCCAGGCATCAACATGACGCTTGGACAACCAAACATCTTTTTTTTCATTTGCACGCATCGAAGGACACTCTCCCAGGAGATCCGTCCATGGCGAAATACAAAAGAGTGCATCTGGAATCGTTTTTCCATTTCCCCTAAGACTTAGTGTCGTTGCAAGCGTCAACCCTCCCCCAGCAGAATCTCCTCCTAAGATGATGGGTTTATCAACAGAATGACTTATCAATTCTTCAAAAACTTTGATCGAATCACTCAATGCTGCTGGAAAAGGATGCTCTGGAGCAAGTCGATAGTCGACAGCGACTATCTTTGCTTTTGTCCGGTAAGACAACTTAAACAAAAACCCCCGATACTCAGCTGGAGATCCACTAAAGTAGCCACCTCCATGCAAGTAAAGAATAATACGATCAAAATCTGGAGTCGTTTCAATGATCTCGACAGGCACTCCTGCCATCACTGACTGCTCAATTTTTGACCTTGGGAACTTAGAGATCAACTTCTCTTTTGGAATCACCGTCAACCTCTTAAACCGAGCTCTGATGAGCTCAGGAGTTCCGTTGAGTGGGAAAGCATAATTTAAGGCAATCTTGAGCCCTATATTGGAAATTCTTGTGAGTAGATTCATCAAAAGACTGGATATCCCATTTTTGCTGTGTCTTCCAGGCTAATGAAGGCATCATCACATCACCATCATGCTCGCTCGAGATTGGTAGCTCCCATAGCACCTAAATTTGATTACCCTCTAAATTAGATTGACATCGTACTTGACTACTATGTTCACTTGGTGTCTTTTTCACCATAGTTTTTAAATTTCATTGAATCTGAGTAGTTATGAAATTCCTCATCTGCCTCACCGCACTATTGATTTTCTCAGTTTCGAAAGGGCAAGAAACTCACCAGAATATTGATGCCGAAAATACCGTAGTTTTTATCATTCAAGGCTCTGGGGAGGAATGGATAAAAAACTCAGCACAGATTGCCAAAGGGACTTTTACTTTGTTAGGAGTTCCTCAAGCGAATTTTGTTTATTCCCCAAAGTTTCAATCAGACAAGTACCTAAGCCCTAGTGAAATCAATGATAGATTTCAAACTAGCATCAATGACTTAAAGGAAAAGGCTCGAGAAGGTGGAAAACAAATCGTAATGCTCCTCATTGGTCATGGAACAAAGGATGGCAGGCTCTTAGTGTCAGACCATTCGGGCGACCACAAGGTTTTTCTTAGTTACGAAGAGCTTCAGAAAATTCAAAGACAAGTTTTGAAAGACAATCAGATCATTACCATTTCTACAGCATGCTTCTCGGGCCAAATAGGAGAAACTTGCAGAGATACAAGTGACATGACACTCACTGCAGCGTCAGCAAACCAAGAAGCATTTTGGGCTCCTCTTCAATGGCGTGGACTCAAGTACGATTCCTATGAGGCTTTTTTCTTTCACTTTTTTAGCGCCTTACGTGGATACACACCCTACAATCGCGTAAAAATTAATGCTGATATGAATGGTGACGGACTGATTTCTTATTTCGAAGCGTTTATGCATGCAGAAAAACAACCATTGACTGGTAGAACTGACAATCGGGGTAAACCCCTTCGAACCTCTGACGGAGACGAAGTCAAACCGTCAAAACCTGCTGCTTTCTTTCGGAACAACGATATCTTATGGGCTGACCTGATTCCATGCATAGATACACAGAAAAAAAATTACTTCTCGCAAATTGAATTGCTTGCTCAAGAGCTTGAAAGATCTGGGGCATTCGATGCTGCCCGAGAGCTACGACTGAAAATTCGAGACTCTGAAAAGGGGTTTGATTGATTGCCCAAGAAATGTATTAATCTTCAAGTAATTTGCACTAGTTAGTAAAAGCGTTGACAGTTTGGTTCCTCGGTCAAGAAAATTTTGATTTTTTTACATTCCTTCTTTCTGATTTTCAAATACAAATTTTTGATACAGATCGAGTCCTGCTTCAAAGGTTTCAAGCGGAGTTCTTCCCTGACATCGTTTACCT
>CAYLWK010000278.1:0-7919 GCA_964387255.1 uncultured Oligoflexia bacterium | reverse complement strand
TTAAAGAGCTTGATTTTTCACCTCGTCAATACCAGCCACCGGGATCGGACTTAGGCATTCGCCTTACGGCAGTTAATCCCACACCCTTTGTGAAAACAAAGGCCATACACTTTACACTTCCATACTCTCTAGGGATGCGCCAAGAGGTCGAGCAAGTTCAAGTACAAAATCAGTCCTCAAGCGAACGCAGCATCGCCGCCTGTCGCCCTATTAAACGACACGTTGATGATTCTCTCGCGATTGCAGGATGCACTGCTCAAATGACTTTAACGCCAGGCACGACTGAGTTCCATGTAGAGCGAGCTTCTCAAAGGCATCCTTCATTTTCACTCCATCCGTCCGTGAATCGTTTTATTCATCAAGGTGGAATCACAAACGATTTTTATATTGAGCTTGATTCAGGTAGAGGGGTTCCCTATGTGGCTCGAATCAACCCTCAAACAGATTCACATAAAGTCATTCAGCTCAGCGATGGATACGTTGTGCATCAGTTTATTAAAAGAAGATTTTCAAGAAATAGTGGAACAGAGAGTTTTCCAGCCACCCTGCTCATCATGATGGAGACATATCACCAGCAGCCGACAGGTCGACTATTGATTGGAATAGGGAATAATGATCTTGAGCGCTATGGAGATGGGTCAACTCAATTCGATCCGGAAATTGAATTTGCTGAGGTTAACATCTACTTTAAAGGAGAGCTTCATTTAGATGCCATGGAGCCCGAGGCTTGGGGAGAAACACACTCTGTTCAAACTTCTGGAGACTATCGAAAAATTTCGTTTTTAAGCCAACCAGGAATCATGAACGATGGACAGCTTTTACTTCGTCCTTTCAACTATGCATTTTCCTCACAGACACAAGGACCCATCCTAGAAACACTTCAAGCCATGAGAAAGCGAAGTGTGGCCATTGCAGACCCCGTTACCTGGAAAAATGCTTTAGAATCTGAACCAGGTGGCTTTTGGCCCTCACCACGATTTGACTCCAATGCAATCAATCAGGTTCGTGCTGGGCTAGACCATTACTATCAAGACGCCATTGCGTTTCGACCTGTAAGAAATCCTCGATCATGGGCGGATCAGGGAAGTTCCCCAGCTTTTTGGAATATTGGCTACCGAACAAGCAGCGATCTCAATTGGGGCCTAGTCGGTCAGAATCCACCGCAATCAGGCTATCAACCCATGTTTCAAGGACGTTATAATATTGCATTTCTTCAAGCTGTCCAAACAGGCCACGCGGGCCCACTGCGAATTCCTCTGTTAGCCATGATGAAAGAGAACTTGAGAAAAGATGCGTATTTCGATGAAAAAAATGGAGTTTATGACTTTTGGAGAATAGAAGATTTTGACCACTCGACTTCAAGTGGTGTCACGTTTTGGAGTGACTCCAGTGGCCAAGGGTCAGGCGCTTTTTATCGATGCTCAGCAGGGTACAACCGAGCCTCGGGACTCGAACCCTTCCAACGACGATGTAATAGCCTCATGAGAAATCCACCGGCAGGGCAGGGAGGGTGGACCAACGATAACGTCACCCACTTCCAACTAGGTCCTCAAATGAATTTGTACGACTTAACCGGAGACTACCATGTCTACTTAAGAATTCTTCTTAAAACCCAAGTCGGCTTAGCGACTCATTACACGCGAATGATCAATCATGTTTCAACTGAAAGAAGCGGCAGGCTTTTAGTCTCACTCATACGAGCACTTGACTACCTTCATGATCGACCACAGCTCAAAGCAACTCTTCAAGAACGTCTTGAACAAAAAGTAAGAATTTATCGAAACGCCTATGTGAGTCATTACAACGACTCTAACAACTTGGCGAGAGTGCCAGGATTGAGTCAACCCGAAGTTCCCTACTGGATGATGGGCTTTGCACTCGAATCTTTTGCAGAGGCTAAACTTCGCAATATTTCACCGGTAGAGGCTCAATCGATCATTGATCTTGTTTTTAGTCGCTCTTCTCTTTGGGTGAACCCAGATGGGAGTGGCGTGATTGCTTCGTTTGTTAATTGGTCCACTGGCAATCAAACTTGGTTCACTCAAAGTTATGGTTTTGCAGATCATTGGGCTTCGGGAATCATTTATGCTCTCAATCGAACAACAAGCGCGGGACCTAATACTGATCGCGTGAATTCTTATCGTGATTTATTTTTCAACCGGAGAGAAGCGAGTACTTCAATTGATACTGAATGGAGAATCTGGGACAACTGGGTGGTCCCTAGTCGTCGATCGACGCAGTAAACTCCATGATTCGAGCAGACACTTAAGACCTATCATTTAGCTGTAAAACGGCTGTTAGAATTTGCACTTGTTCAATATGATCGCTTGCAGCTTCAAGTTGCTCCACCAAACCTGCTATGTCCATTTTTGTATAAAGGACCCTTTCGAATAGGACACTGACAGGTGAACGACACGCCCCAAGGCAGCTAGCTTCTTGAAACTTTAGGAGTGGATTTGCCTCCAAGAGAGTTTTTAAACGTTCAAATAATTTGAGATCAGACACTCTCAAGCTACAGGTTCTGCAGAGTGACAACGCTCTTTGGCATTCTCCAGCTTGAGCTTCCGTCCCAACGAATAACTCTAAATAGAAGCTAAAGATTAAGGGAATCGCCAAACCAACGACCCCTCGTTTCCTTAGTGCGTCCATTGAAAACTTCATTTCTCGTCCCCTCTTCAATAGAATTTCAAAATGGACTCCTAGTATGACTCCAAGTTCAACCATTTTAAAGTCAAAGACTGCTTTAAACTTAATGGAGATAGGGTAGTTTAGAAGAATAAAGGAATGCACAAAAATGAATCAGAAACCTCGCCTTTCATTAAGAGAGATAATTTATGACGTAATTTTTGAAGCTGACACCCCCGCAGGTAAAGCCTTCGATGTGATCTTGCTCTGGGCTATTTTTCTCAGTATTGGAGCAGTGCTTCTGGAGAGTGTCGACTCTTATGCTCAAGATTATGGAGCGATTTTACGTGCAGTAGAATGGGGGTTCACGGTTTTATTCACAGTAGAGTATTTAATTCGAATTTACTCCTGCCCGAAGCCACTTTCTTACATTTTTAGCTTTTATGGGTTGGTAGATTTTTTATCCATTCTTCCAACCTATCTAAGTCTATTTTATACAGGAACTCAATCTCTTCTTGTTATTCGCGGCTTGCGATTGCTTCGAATTTTTAGAGTCTTTAAATTGGGTCGTTATACCAATGAAGCTCAGACACTTGTGACAGCACTGCATGCCTCGAGAGCTAAAATCACTGTTTTTCTAGGCTCAGTTCTCGGGTTGGTTTTGATCATGGGCGCAGCGATGTACCTTATTGAAGGAGAATCTTCAGGATTCACAAGTATTCCTAAGGCTATGTATTGGGCAATCGTCACTATGACGACGGTAGGGTATGGTGACATAGTTCCTCAAACCACTGCCGGTCAAATCGTCGCATCCATGGTCATGATGAGTGGGTATGCCATCATTGCTGTTCCTACTGGCATCGTGTCTGTTGAGCTTGCCAATGCTGAACGAAGTACAAACCCAAAACGACAATGTAGAAAATGTAAAAGACTCGGACATGAAAACGATGCTGCCTTTTGTATGATCTGTGGTGAAAAACTTCCCAAAGGACGACCAAGACTCAAGGCCTAATGGTTCGAAGCCTCGAAAAAAATCAATTCTGCTCGTAGTGAAGCATCGGTCTTAGAGGAACATCGATAAAGCCTTAGCGTCTTTTGAAAGAATTTATAAATTCGATCCGCTGGATTTATTGTAACCAAGTAAACTCTAAGCCAAGCTCTCGTTTAATATCGCCTACAGTGATGGCATCTGAGTCGTAAATATGAGCTATTCCACTCACATCCGGGACCGAGCAGTTAACACGTAGCTCATGTTTATCATTAATTATTGAAAAACTTAGAATCTTCAAGCCATGAGATTCAGGAGTTCTTATAAACCTTACCAAAAACAATTCATAAGGATTAAAAGTAATATCCTTTGGCGATCCATCTTCATCAAATCTGCTGCCATGCTGGACTTGCACCCAACACCGGTTTAGTAAAGTTTGAGCAATCCGGATGTTCGATCGTAAAATAGGATAAAGTCCTTTTGACAAAGGATCCCCATTCAAATTTGTGTGGTTTCCTTTTCTGACGTCATTGAAATCATCCTCAGGGTGAAGCATCCGCCCTTCATCGAAGGCATAAGTGAGAATATAACGAAAAGGATCAGTATCAATATTCCCACCGGGCATTCTCGGGTAAACTTCCTGTTCAAAAGAGCGACTACTTTTCAGTTCCCACTTCTTATCCAATCGAATTGCTGTGAGTTCCAGATCAAACGTGATTGAAGTTGAATCCGAAACTTCTCCAAAACTTAACGGTGAAAAGCTTAAAAACAAGAATACAAACGCGCTTAATTTCAATCCAAATGCCATAACGTTTCCTCCATAATCATGAGTAGACGATCGTAGCGAAGGGTATCCATTTTTTGCTGCGATTAGTCAAGTTGATTGTCTCGGCCTGTCATGCCTTTGCGGGAATTTGATAAAAATAAACCACAACACTTTAACAAGAAGGACTCAGTAAAGTATTCCATGCAACCTGTTAACTATCCGACAATCCAATCATTCTTGATCAAAGCAGAAATTTTTAGTGCTGGGGTGTCTCTCTTTGAATGGTACTTAAAAGAACCTCAGCTTCTTCTTTGAGTTTTTCAACGACTGAAATATCAGCTTGAATGTATCCATTAAATAAACCGCTAAAGTGTCCAATTCGACTCATCGCTAAAGGATGCTCAAATCCTTCGGTTCTTAAAGCTAAATACACCTTAAGCCACACGGTGATTCGATGAGCGGAGCGCTCAAAGAATGCTTCGCGTTCATTGAGCTCACGTTCTGTTTGTTCTTTAAGAGCCTTCGCAAGATGTCTGTTTGATCGACTCCAACTCCAACGTTTTCCATCAACAAGCTCTCGAAGTTTTTTCGGGAGCTTCACAAACCCGATTCCCCGTTCGGTTGCCGAGATAAAGTCTCTTAAATGAATGCCTGGCGCAAAAGGAGGTTGAATAAATTCCATGAGCTCACTCACAATAGAGTTCAAACTTGGTTCTCCTTGGGCTAAAATTCCAACTTCTGCCATCTCACGGTCAAAATCAAAACCGAGTCTTCTAAAATCATCTGTGAGTAACTTACCAAAATCGACCCGTTTGCTATCAGTAGATAAAATCCGGCGACAACGCTCCTCTAAACCATGTCCTTGAGTATTATTGGCAACCGCATGGGAACCCTGCAGATAGGTCGATGCAGTGATAACAAACACGAGTCGAATCGCGTTTAACGGCGACCATTTCAATGAATTAAAAAAGTGGCTTATTCGAAATAAAAGGGCTCTAAAGTTCATTTTGCTTACTTTTCCAATGGATCAAAAAATAACTAAATTCTCCAAAGGAGAATTTTTTTCTATTTAACACCGAACTAGTGCTAACTCACCGTGCTATTTTTGTAAATCTCCACCGGACTCTTGAGACTAGATTGACATTGAAGTCCAAAAACACAGGGGTAAATCTCCCGAAGCCACTGCAATTTATCTAGTTTATAAGTCTCTATAGATCTTTTCTTTAGACCAATAGAGGCTGACTCTAGATTACTTTCTCTTTAATAGAATGTTGCCAATTTCCTTTTTTAACTCGCTAATGTCATACGGTTTTATGAAAATACGATTTTTATAACTACAGGTACCCAATCTTGTTTGAATATTTTCAGGGTATCCCGAAGTAAATAAAAAAGAATGAGGCGCAATTAAATTTTTCTCAGTGGATTTTCTAAATAGTTCAAATCCATCCATACCAGGCATGGCATAATCAGTCACAACGACATCAATTTTCTTTTGTTTTAGAATGTCAAATGCTGACCTTCCTGAATTTGCAGTAACAATTTCCCAGTTAAGACACTTCATTTCAGCTTTCAGAATTTCTAAGATAGTTTCATTGTCATCAACAATTAAAATACCAATCTGACTATTGAATTCTTTTGAATGGATCTCTTTCGTGGCACTACTACGTTTTTCTTGAAGTGTTTTATCTAAAATTGACAAAAGCAATTCTTTCTTAATGGGCTTTGCTAAATAATCTGTACATCCTGCTTTTAAACTCATATTGAGTTCTTCTCTTACGACTGAAGCTGTTAAAGCAATGATGGGTGTTTCAGGGAGACCTTGTTTTCTTTCATACTTTCTGACTTCATAAGTCGCTTCATATCCATTCAAAACTGGCATCTTCATATCCATCAGAACTAGGTCATACTTTCTTTTTTTGAATGTTTCTACTGCCTCCTTTCCGTTACTTGCATAATCCAACTCAATATTTTTCCGTCTTAGAAAAAACTCAATGAGACGTTGATTATCATTTGAGTCGTCAACAGATAATATTCTAATGATTTGTGCTGAAGAATTAATGATAGAATATCCTTGTGAAACGGAAGGAGTATTCTCCTCTAGATTAATTTGATCCCCCGGTACGAAAGGAACTGAGAATTTAAAACAACTTCCCACTCCAACCTTTGATTCAACAAGAAGCGTTCCATGCATGGCTTCAATCAACTTCTTACAAATGGCCAGTCCAAGTCCTGATCCTATCACTTCTTGACTCGCATTCCCTTCAACCTGTTTAAACGGACTAAATATAGTGTCAAGTTTCTCATTGGGAATCCCTATTCCGGAATCGCTCACTGAAACAGTCAAAAGATGCTCTTTAGTGACCTCTGCTGAAACAAGAATAGTCCCATTATCGGTGAACTTGTTTGCATTATTAATAATATTGATAAGCACCTGCCTAATATGTTTTGAATCTAGTCTCAAACAAGAAGGAACCGAGTCGGCCATCACAAATTCCAATTGATTTCCTTTTTCCTCAATTGACAATTGCATGATTTTACACGTTTCACTCAGAAACTTTTTAAAATTAGTATCTTGTGGAACGATTGAAATTTCTCCTGATTCAATTTTGGAAAGATCGAGAATATCATTAATCAAAGCAAGCAATAAATCAGAAGAACGATTAATTGTTTCAAGAGAATCTTTGATTTCTTTTTTCGATAGCTTTTCATATTCTTGAAAAAGAAGATCAGATAATCCTATGATACTATTAAGGGGAGTTCTTATTTCATGGCTCATATTAGCTAAAAAAGAAGATCTCGCATTTGCCTCATAGAAAGCATCTTCTTTTTCTTCCATGATTTTATGTTCATAGAGTTTTCGTATGATAGAAAATTCAATGCATCGCCGTAGTGACTGAGGAGGTAAAGCACCTTTCACAAGATAGTCCTGCGCACCCATTGTCACTATTTTCTCACCCAACTCAAAATCGTCTTTTGTTGTTAGTACGATCAGAGGGACTGAATGAGGCATCTTGGAGATCAAAGATGAAACTGTTTCAAATCCCTCACTGTCGGGTAAGTTAAGATCACTGATCACAATATCAACACTGGGAATAGCTTTTAGTGCCTCTGAGAATCGTGTGACATGAATAACAGTCACTTTGCCGCCATATGCCGTCTTTATTGCACCAATAGTAAGAGTGGCATGATCAATATTGTCTTCTATTAAGAGAATTTTCATTATATCTCGGCCCCAGCTTAAGGCATGATTGCAGTTTCAGACCAATACAAATTAAGATTATCAATTACGTTTACAAAGTCGTTAAATCTCACCGGCTTTGACAAATAAGTGTTGGCACCTTTTTTATAAGCTCGCATGACTTCAAACTTCTGAGATGATGTAGAAAGCATAATAACCGGAATGTGCTTCAGCCTTTCATGATTTCGTATGAAGTCGAGCACTTCAAAGCCATCTTTCTTGGGCATTTTAATATCTAGTAGAATAATATTGGCCAAATCTGCTGTTTCGCTAGTCTTGAGATAGTCAATTGCTTTTTCTCC
>CAYLWK010000277.1:0-3760 GCA_964387255.1 uncultured Oligoflexia bacterium | reverse complement strand
AACTAGAAAAGAGACTGAAACACTTCTATAAAACCCTTAGAAGATCTCCAAGCCTTCCGAAAGCTGCATGATCTCGACGCTTTGCTCCTCAGTTACCTTTTCTTCTGAGGTTCCTCGATCGAAGGAGTTCTCAGAGGTCAGCAAGAGCCTAGATGGCTCTTGTTCTGCTCATTTCTTCAAGAAAAAACTCCAGAATCTGACTGCAAGACACTCTTTCAAGATCCCACTGTAAATTAAAATCATTTATGAACGAAGGAAGACAAAAAACTCGAAGAAAATCAAACGTTCTAATGGCGATCAGGAAATATGCATTCTTGTAGACAAATCTGAGTTTTCTTTTCTAACAAGAAAGTCTATGCAATAACCCTAGCCAATCGGGAATAGGCATCGCAGATTTCCTTCCTTTCTTGCACCTTGAGGCAAGTTTCCCCGAATCACTCAAAGAGGCCATGATGATCTACCCAGGAATTCCCTTGAAAGACAGTCCTGTTTTAGAGCTCGACTACACTAACCTTTCGGTCATCGTGATCGATCAAGAATCTGATTTTCGTAATGGAGTCATTGACCCGAATCCCTGTGGACATATTTTGATCCGATTAAACGAAAAGACAGAACCAAGGTATTTTCATGTGTCCGGTTTGGATTTTAGAAGCTTCCAAGCCTTAGCTAAAAGTTGGCAAAAACGCCCACTGGTCTTAAACGAAAGCGCTTTCAGATCACATCTTCTGAAACACCCAAACATCAAAGTAATTTATCAGAAAGACTATCCCATTTCAGATCCGAAAAAACAAAGGCTTCTAGAAATCATGCTCAAGACGCTCATGAGTCAAAAGTGGTCGTATGACCTCCTTTATAATAACTGTCAATTTTTTGTAGAAAGCCTTTTAAGCCAGGCCGGGATCCTTATCGAGTCAAAGGTAGAAAGTCTTGCTGGCTTCAAAAAAAATATCCGCTGCCCCCGCCATGACTTTACTGAAGAAAGGATTCAATTTTAAGATGAATTCATTTCTGAAATCACTCCTCCTCCAAAACTCAGTAGTTTCACGATTAAATCACTTCAGCTATTTTTTGATGGCACTAAGCCTCTTTCTTTCACCGGTGTGTGGCTGGGGCCTGAGTGGGCTCGAATTTTCAAACGAAGCATTAGAAACGCTTAGGAAGAATCAAGCATTTCAACAGGTTCTTTTGTTTGAGCAAGGCAAACTCTCTCAAACGCAACTTTTTCAGTTTCTTAAAACACACCGAACTCAACTTAAAAAAATCCAAGGCCTTCCTCCAGTTGCCTGGCCAAACGCGATTTCAGGAAGGGAAAAAAAATTTAAAGCTGCCTCTCGTTCGCTTCGAGTGCTCCTTGACTATGGCGTTGACCCAAATGCCACGATTGAAAAAGGCTTTGCTGTCTTATCGGATACCCCTATTTTTAGCACTGCTTTATCTGTCGCTGCTGTAAAGGAAGATCACCAAGCCATCGAATTATTGCTGAAGTTTGGAGCAAATCCAAACCTAAGAACAAGCTCAAGCCTTTCTCCCTTGGCACTCGCTATTCTTACGAAAAATAAAAAGATAGCGACCACTCTCATTGATGCAGGGGCAAAGATCAATCAACGTCGATTAGATTTTCAAACGTATGATCACACAGACTTCGTGAGTATCTTAAACACCTTGCCCAGTGATCCTGAAGTCATTGAGCTAGCTTTAGATCTCGGAGCTGATCCCACTATTACGAGTGAAGACGGCTCAGGTCTCTATGTTTATGCTATTAAATCTCTGAATCCTAATTTAGCAAAACTTGCAAAACAAAAAGGCGCTTCTTTAGACATCAAAGTGAAATACATCCATGAAACCCCAAAGAACACCGACCACCCAAAAACATCTTACAAAGAGGCTTACTATTCTTTGTCTGAATTCTTAGAGATTAAGAAAAAAAGCTTAAGCAAGAAATTCCTGTCTCAATATAAAAAACAAATCAAAACTCTTGAAGAATTTTTCTCAAAAAATCAAGGTTAGTTCAAAATCCAAGAATAAGGACCCAAAAAATGATACTTTGACTTGGTTGACGACAGATATTTGAGCAAACTTGGGCTATATCATCCCAATTTCTTCAAACAAAGAGAGATAAAGTCGATTTTCTTTTTGGGTCCATTTTTTGATTGAAGCTTTTTAAGCCTCTCCTTGGCCTTGAAATGGGTTTTTTTTGGTTCTTGTTTTAGACTCCATCGAATCATTTCTAAACAATCATTTTGATCACTCTCAGTGAGTCGAGCCAGTTTTAGCTCCAAATACAATGCGAGATCAGGCCGATAAATCGTGCACTTCTTGGTTTTTCTTAACGGAATCAAGTCTTCTTCCAATGACTCTATTCTATCCAAAAACAGGGCTCCTGCTTGATTAATCGTCTCAACAGGGAGGCCGAGACTCTCGGAAAGTTTTAGCAATTCAAGAATTTGCTTTTGCTCTTTGTTTGATTTTCCAATTAAATCAATATCCACGGTTGATCGATGAAACACCCCTAAAATGGGGAGCACCGTTCCCCCAATTAAAATCCACTCACCCGAGAGTCGAGATGTCGCTTTTCTTAAAAATTTATGTAACACCTGTGGTGTGAGTTCACTTTTCATGGCTATTTTATAAGTACTCGCTCATTGAGCTAAGCGCAATTCTCCTTAACTTAATGAGTCTTCCTGTCATACGTTTAGGCATTAAGTATCCTTGAAGTGCCGATTTTAATTCTGCAAAGGCAGACGGATAATGCATTTTTAGTGCTATGATCATTGCGTCAAGTACATCTTTTTTTCGTGGTTCTGGCTCCAAGAAATAGTCTATCAAAGCAAACCGCAGTTCTTGCTCTAGCGACTTTAAAGTCCGCTCTGGAAAATGGAATCTAAACTGATCATTTTCCTTTCGCTTCAAAATGACTTTAGAGACCTCAGTTAAATCGCCCACTTTTTTTTCTTTACGTTTTAGACCTAAGTTCCCTCTTTGCTTTTGGCTTAACGTTCGTGGCTGATCTTTTTTTAAGAAGCTGGATTCCTCACTCAAATTTAGAAGCGGACCTCCAAAATAACAAAGTCGATTCCAATCATAGCGAAGTCGTTCGACCTGAAGCCGAAGTCCTAAGCATCCGAAGATTCTGGAGAGCACTGAAATCGACGGATTAGCCTGCTGGGCTTCAATCTTTTGTATTGTTGCAACGGAGACCTTCGCCCTCACAGCAAGCTCGAACTGACTTAAGCCTAAAGCCTCTCGTAGATTCTTCACTTGAGACAACATCATACTGATTATTATACACCTATTATATTCCAGATTAAAATAGCAATATTTTATTTTAATTCAATGATATCATATACTTAAAAATTTACTTAAATTCGATCTATCCGTTTCATAGAAACCGTTTGACCTTCAGAAGCTGGTTTTGGCACTGAAAAATAAGTATGCTTAGGCCGGATTTGAACCTGTCGATCCTCTGGAAGAAGTGGGCTTACTTTTTTTACTAAAACACTTCGAGCATGGCGATCCATTTGTAACAACCCCTCCACAAGCCAAAGCCCTTGAGAATGAAGCCATTCATGATAGCGCTCATACACTGGCTTTTGAAAAATCAAATCCACCAGCCCTGTCTCATCTTCAATCGTCGCAAAAACCACCCCTTTCGCCGTAGGAGGTCGCTGTCTCACAATCGCAACCCCCGCAACCGCAACACGAGGCTCTTTTGAGTGTTTTTGCGGTTCATAGGATCGAATCTGCTGTGCCGTTAAAATGG
>CAYLWK010000276.1:0-5423 GCA_964387255.1 uncultured Oligoflexia bacterium | reverse complement strand
TTCATCAAGCCACTCAGTCGAAGCCATCGCTGCACGTGATCCCGTAATTGGAAAATACTTCGTCAAAGGAGCAATTGATGTTTTGAACAACTGAATCACATCTTGGATTCTGTCTAATTCTTCACGGGTAATTGTTGTCGAGTCTCCACCTGTGAGAGTTGACTTAAAAACCATGAGTGCATCGACTAGCTGATCCCCTTTTAAGTCACTAGATAAAATCTCAGTGTTTTGAACAGCTTTTACTAAACGTTTGATCGATTGCACGTGAATGGAGACTTCAAAACTGGGGGGCAGTGGATCTTTTTTATCTAAAATCTCCTTTTCAAATTCTTTGGAATCACTCTTTTCTTTGGCTATTCTTAATTCTCGTTCGTGATTATCAATTGCAGTCTTTAAAAGTTCTATCGACTGCATTGCTCCTTCTGCAATGTTTTGCCAATGGTGAAGTTGCGCTTTAGAAGTCTCAGCTTCACCACTTCGAGACTGCTCAACTAATTGATTACTCTGATGCTTTAAGTACCCTAAATAAAGCTGCAAACCATAAAGTTTCATTCCCATTTGCACCAAAGTTTCCCATTGGCTTTGGCGAATCTGATCAAGATCAGGGCCAACAAACAAAACCTTTACCGCTTGAAAAACCTCAATATGATCTAACAAAAACCTAGGAGCATTTTTGCGATATTCATCACTCTCTCCTTCGTAAACTTGCGCAAATGCCTGAAGAAGCTTTTTGAGATCCTCAACCGAGTAAGGCTCAGCAGAAAGAGAAAGCGCTTCTCCGATCTCTTTGCCGGAGATCGCCAAGGATACCTTTAAACGTTCCACCCAAGCGATCTCCTTTTGAATCACATGGTCTAATGTGAGAGGCATATAAGGAGCAAGTCGTTCTGCGGGTTTCTTGAGCTTTTGCAAAATGGATCGAATATTTAAAATATCTTGTTTGGACAACTCTGTGGGCTTCCCACCAAAAAGTGCCACCTTAAGCACCATGAGTTGATTGACTAAGAGTTGAGGCAACTCAGCATTACTCAAAATATAATTTTCTAAAAAAGTTTTTAACTCAGATGGAGAATATCGATCTGAAACTGAATGACTCTCAACGGTTGGATCAATGGACTTTCCGCGGACATGATTTAAAAAAAACTTTAACGCTTGATCACTACATTCTAAAAGTCCGATGACTTCTTGAGCTGCCTGCTTTGCCTCGGATGAATTTTCTGGAAAGTCACTTTTTGTCTCTACAAAAGAAACCTTAGTAGAGCCGCTTGGTTTTGATTTTTGCGTGCCGTTTTGCGCTTTTCCTTGAAAATAGTCACGTAATTTTTGATCGAAGTTATTCAGACAGTCTAAAGGAATATCAAGTCCCTGCGTTTCGGGGCGGTCATTATCCATAAAATAACCACAGCTGGAACTTAAAACCAGTAAACCAAACACTGACAGCATTTTTTTCAACCATCTAAAATGCATAAGTCACGCCTCCTCGAATTCGATCTGTCCCTCGAATCCTAGCGAACCAATTCGTTCCACCTGACTCAAAAAGATCACCATCACCCGTCGGCCCAACGCCCACAAGTTCTCCCCCAAGAAAGATTCTCCAAGCATCCCGTGGCTGATAAGACCATTCTGCTGATAGCAAGGTTCCCTGAATAGGAAAGTCATAGCTCGCTGAGAGTTTTAAAAAATCGCGCCCTTTTCTATTTTGGAACCTCAATGAAGCTTTCACTGCTTCAGTGAATTGAAATCGAGTCTCAAATAAAGAATGCCTTCCAGTGGTCAGGTCTCCTGAATCTGGTTCAACGCCACCCACTCGCTTCAGATAAGATCCTTCTAAAGTGATTGAGCCAAAGCCGACACCATAAAACGTCCTCTGTCCCCCCACAGAGAAAAAAACTGAATCTGAAATTTCTTGATTGACGTGAATAGGAACTGTTTCATCTTGCACTACAAAATCTCCAAGTGTTCCAGTCCAAAGCTTCCAAGAAGATTCCTGATAGCCCAAGTCCCAAGCAAATGCATGATGATAAAGAACGCGTGGATACAACTGAACCTGTAGCGCCTTTTCAGAAGATGCCTCCGTGTATGGATCATAACTGATCAACACTTGGTTAACAGGCTTGTAAGCGTAAGCTGCACGACTGTAGACCCCTTGCTCTCCTCCGATTCTTAACCTACCTCCCCCTCCCGCTTTGACGATCACTTCGTCGATAATATCAGAAGTGTTCAGCGAATAACGTATGGGGAGTGCATTGGAATCTCCCTCAGTCACCCCTTTTTCAGTTGGAGGAAGCTTATCAAACGGATTGGAGCACTGAATCTCGCCAGTCTCATTATTTACATTGCAATCAGAGGCTTGCTCAGGAATGAATAGGGGCGAAAAATAAATCGAATACTGTAAGTTTTTAATTTTTCGCGAGTAGAAAAAACCGGAAAGTCCCTGCTGCCTTGGATTGAAGTGATCCCAACGCCCCCGGGTTTGAAACAATCCGATCTGCCAATCTTCATCAATGTCACTGTAGCTAAATAGACGTCGACCTATGCTGAACTGATTTGGGTTCCATTTTCGTGAAGAAGCAAGGTAGAGTTCCTCGACTAAGACATAACTATTTTCGATTCCTGTGGCAGAGAGAAATCCTTCTGCCTTCACAGCTCCTTCAAACTGCTCACCCACATCACTCCACTTCACAGAGCCAAACACTCCTGGGAGGACTACATTCTTTCCTTCGGACGCTAATTGAGCGGTTCCAAGATATCCAAACGATTGCAACCCCAAGGTATACCGATCCTGTGACTGCTCAAGCGCAGCGTTCGATTTCTGACAAAAAAAAGGCGCCCAAAGCGAAGCCAAAAAAACGAAAGCTTTCGCTAATTGACGTCGCTTTCTTTCAAGCTGCATCAAAAGTTGAACCAATAAACCCCCGGTTCTATTCCTCTTTTTCCTTGATCATTCATAATCAATCAAAGTTAAGATTTATCACTAGCGAATCAAGGAAGCAATGAAGGGGCTTGAAAACCGAGCTTTTTCATTCAGTTTAAATGAAGTTAGTAGACTGTTGTGAGTTGAGATGCCTGAGACAACAGTCATTTGCAGTGTGCACGAAAACGCTTTTGGCTACCAACCCATGAATGAATCAATCAATGCTTCTCATTGAGTTTACGAGTAATTTTTACTTCTTCGCGTGTCGGGTTTTATAAGCTTTTTTACGAGCGGCTGAATTTTTTCGCTTTGTCTCAAAATACCCCTTCGCAAACTCAGGGTCTTTTAGAATTCGTACTCGTCTTCGGTGTCGAGCAATGGCTCGAAGTGACCTCTTTGAAAGCTTTTCTTTATTTTCAATGGGTGGGAAAAGAGGCTCTTTTTTCTCCTCTTTGGCCTCTGAGGCTGTTTCATTGGATGTCTCTTGCGAGGATCCTGCCTCTGCGCCCTTTTCTTCGTTGGATGCTGCCTCGGGAGCAGTTGTTTCTTCTTTAGTTGCCTCAGTAGCCTGATTTTCTGTTTCACTCATCATGGCGATAGTAAGACCACTTCTTTACCAAGAAAACAAGAGAGAAACACTCTCCGACTTGCATTTTTTGATGCAAAGCAATAGTTTTGTGGGCCATGAAGCGCTGGGGGAAACTAAGCCTTATTTTTAATGTAGGACTGATATCTGCACTGGCCCTTTTCTGGGAGGTTCCTTCGCTTGCAAATCCAAATTCAGGGGAAGATGAAAATAATCAACTTTTAATTCAAAGCGCACTTCTGAGCTTTGAGCTGCAACGACTTCTTTCACAGATTCGCTACCCTGACCTCATTGGTCACTCTTCAACCAATGCCTCTCCTCAAAGCAATGGTTCTCATGATGCACTCGAAACAAGCCTCAGACAAAGCCAATCAAAGCTCCAGGAGTTTCGACTTGAAGTGGAGCGCACATTAGTTGAAGGGTCTTTATCCATTCCACAAGCTGCTCAGGCAATCTCGCTTTACTTTGGGAACCTCACTCAATATTTAACGGCTTATTATGAAAAACATCACGAATTTGCGTTTCCCCCAGATGCTCTCGCTTCAGCTCTCAAAGCTCCTGAAGAAATTTTAAATCAGTTGTCTTTGCACGGGAAACCACAGCTGAGTCCTTGGAAGGATCGCTACTATCGATTTAAGCGGCTCGATGCCACTCATCTCCAGTTAAGTTCAGAAAGCTATGAACAAATCATCTTAGAAAGTAGGATCGCAAGACCCGACGAGCGTGACTTCATGCTTCTTGTAAAACGCTTACTTTACCGTGAGAAGATGGAGGCTTTTTTTGACCTTCAGTCATTTTTGCCTGATTTAAAGCTTCCTTCTCCCGAACTTCATCCTGAGTTAAAACAAGATTTGTTTCAGAGCTTATCCCCAAACCTTATTAAAGAAGATCTAGATCAAGCAAAAGACGAACTTCACTACCGCAATCAACTGAGCGAATCCCTAGAAACACTTTCTTTCCAAACCATTGAAGTTTGGTCGGGGCTTGAAACCCCTCTATTTGAAGCCATCTCGACTTCTAATCTTACGGTTAATCAAAAAACCGAACTCACAACGGCCCTCAGAACTGTTGAAAAAGAAGCATTTAAAACTGAAGTGAGAGCGTTGCTGAAATCAAACGGCGAGCTTCTCCACTCGCTCCCACTCGAGCAACGCAAAGAAGAACTCAAAGAAATTGTCGTTCAGGCCAAAGCTCGAACCACTCGCCGTTATTTCGAATGGCTAGTGGCCTATTTTGAAAATGAAGAGCTTATCGATTCTCTTCAGAATGGAGAGATTGACCCAACCCATCCAAACATTCAAAAAGCCCAATTGATTTTAAAACAATTGGAGAGTGATTCTCTTTTAAATGGGGTGATTCGAAGTGAGGTTTTCGGCTTGGTGAGTGTCTGGGAAAATCTGGATGTCATAGAGAAGCTCTATGAAGACCAGGTGGCACTGATTCTTCAAACTGCTTCAGATGAAGCAATTCAAGAATGGATCGAGAAAACTCAAGATCAAATGAAGAGCCAGAATCGATCTCAAAGAATCCTTCGATGGAAAGGGCTTCGGGAAGCAGCACATCGAATTCATGAGAAACTTCAGTCAGGAAAGATTGAACTTTCTATTTTTGATGAATTTGTCGCACTTCGCTTATCAGAGTCTCACGCATCAATACCTACTCAAGTACAACAATGGCAAGCTCAGATCGCAGAAGCAAAAACCTACTCTGAAGCTCGGAAAGTGTTTCTCGAAATCATCAGTGAAATCTTAGATCCGACCGTAGTCGAAGGGGGCTACCTTCGAGTGGAGCGGCTCCTGGCGATTTATCACGATCTTTTTACACCAAAAACAATCACCCTAAGTCGTTATGAGGAATCGCCTTTAGATCGTTTTTTGAATCATCGTTTTTTAGATCAGGAGTCGACTGCAATTTGGCAACTTG
>CAYLWK010000275.1:0-4004 GCA_964387255.1 uncultured Oligoflexia bacterium | reverse complement strand
AACCCGGCGGTGAAGGAATCACGAATCGTGACTGACGGGTGAAATCAGGGAGGCGGGAGAAGATTCTAAATTCATCTTGAAAGGGTTGGTAGGCGGAAGACATTGGGAGCATTCGGGTCCAAGGTGTATTGTTTAAATTTTGGTCGAAATACACGGGCAACTCTGACGCTTTCTTTCCCATGGGGTCGATTCGAAACAAGACCTTGGCATCCTTAGCAGAAGGCTCAGGCCAATTGGTTGCGTAAATATCATTTAATTCAATGAAGCTAAACAGATCACCGATCCCAGGTCGTTTAAAAAGATCAATGGCTTCAATGTCGATGAGGCTTAGTCCCCACTTCCATCCCCGTTTCCAAGCTTCTGGATCTAGGAGTGTTTTAAGCGTCCTCCTTTCTGGGTCTATGATGAAGCTTTTGTCCATGAATCGCTTTGATTTCCACTGACTGAGCACTCTTGAAACCGATCCTCGTTCGGGTTCATTAGGAATGAGCTTTTTTAGTCTTTCTTCAGTTAAGGGAAGTGTTTGGCCTTCAAACAAGCTTCGAATCAATTTTTGATCGTCTTTGGGAAGATCATCCAAAAAGGGCTCAATCTCTTTGAGCTCAATGATTTCCCCAATGGACCTAATTCCTTCTCCAATCTGACGTGGAGTGTAATCTTCAATCACCATTCTTGATGTCATCTGAGTAAGATCAATCGCATTTAATGCGACTAGCGTGTAAAGCATGACTCGAAAGGGATAGGTCTTGAGGCTTTTTGCATAACGACCGAGGTATCGGTTTTTAAAAGAAAGCCAACGCTCTTTTATTTTTCCGATTCTTTTTCCTGCACTTTCTGGAAATGAAGGTCGGTTTTTTGATTTAGCAATCTGATCTCGCGCCTGCCAGTAGTAAGGGGAAACAACATAACGAGCAAATTCGATGCTATTGGCAACAGACTCACTCGATGGTTTACCGTACCTTGATAAGATCTCGGTCAGATTATCAACTTCCCCATCAAGCGGCCCAAATCGGCTTCGGATGTCTTTTTTCTTAAATAGCTCAACAAGTTCTTGCTTAGATAGGTCTGAATGCTGAAGGAGTCGGAGTTCATCAATAAGTTCCTTTAAATAGCGATCCCGAGAAAAGGTGTTTTGTAAAAAAAGACGCCAGGCTTCATTTTTATATCTTTTCTTATAAAAGCCCTCTTGCCGTGGAAAGATAGAAAAATCAAAGCCCAACTCACCAAAACTATTTAAGAATACTTTATAGATCTTGTCCTGGTACCTTACTTCTACCCATTGATGGGTGGCTGGAAGGGCTTTACCTTGCAAATTCTTTTTTTGAGTGAGACGAGCCTTCTTTTTTTGTCTAGAGTTAGTTTTGACAAATAAAGAATCGGCCTCGAAATCATCTCCTTCGAAGTCGTGAATTCCTAAAATTTCAAGCTTTGAAAAGTCTTCAGGTTGAATCACGATTTGACCTTTAAATGGCTTGTTTGCTTTTTCAGCCTTTTGACTCACACGATAAGATTTTCTGAGTTGTCGATCGATTTGTTTTTTTGCTTTTCTATCTGGTTTCACTGAAGGTTGTGAGTCTTGTTGTATCGAATCAACCGTCCAGTCTTTGGGGTTCATTTGAGGTATTTGTGGTTCCAGAATGAGTTTAGGTGCTTCATAGTCAACGTAAGGTGGGTCGACTGTTGTCCTTGAGAACCAACGCCTGATTTTCTGAAGTCTCGATTTTTTCTTACCAGCGTGTTTTAAGATTGCCTTTAGATTTTCAACTCGTAGGTTTTCTAAGTCTTGAATCACATCTTTGAACCAAGGAGATAGATCTGGTTCGGGACTTTTTGCTTTATGATGAGTATTTGAGAAATAGGCTCTTCGATCCTCAAAATACTGTTTGATTTCTTCTCCTAGAACCGGAGGATTTTGTTGGTCGAGTGATCGAACTTCTCGAGTGATTGATTGGTAAGCAGCTTGTAAAAATCTTCGTCGATTTTTCCAATTGCCGACAAGTCTTCTTTTTGTTTTATTTAGTTTCCGTTTGAGGGTTGCCCTTTTCCTGAGGAGGGCTTCCTTCTTTTTCTTTTTTGCTTCAAAGAAGAGTTCATTTTCTGTGTCAAAGTGTTTTTGAGCTTCACGGATGCTCCAAGAGGGAGGGTATCCATACCGCTCAGAGGTTGCTTGTCGAGCGAGGCGATCGATTTCATGATCTTTGAGTGGAACTTCATCTAAATCAGACTTTGTCAGTGGAGGTTGATAGCGGTGAATTAAGTCACCCAATCGTTTGTAAGGCGCAATCCCAATATCACTAAATGATTTGATGGTTTTATCATCTGACGTTTTAATTTTGGACATGAATTCCAAATAGTCATAGGAGATACGGGTTCCACGTTCTAGGAGGCGAGGATCACGCCGTCTTTTAGCAGAAGTATTGATCGATCCTCGTCCAATTAAATGCACAATTTTTTCATTGATGCTTCTACGGATTTTTCCAATCAGTCTTTCTTTATCGTTCTCAGTGATCGGATTTTTGAAGTCATCTCTCCATGGACTGGAGGCGATGGTTTCAGCGAGGCGATCGTGAGCGAAATCAGGGTGGTCTTCAAGGTTGACCATGAGACGAAAAAATTCCTGAGCTCCCGTCATTTTTGGACTCAGGTCAAAAAGAAGTCCCTGGAGATCTTGCGTGGTGATCGAGCCTAGGTACTCGGCGACGGATCTCGGATAGTTTGACGAAGAGGCTTCTTGGGCAGGAGTTTCGTTGATTGGAAAACCAACCAAGCTCAATCCAAATATTGCAATAACCCACCCTCCTTTCAAAGGAAGGTGGGATCGAATGCATCGAAGGCTCGAGTGAAACACGTTAAGAATACCCATTCAGTCACGTTTCGGATGATTTGAACTGAAAATTCATCCTGAAGGAGGATTGGAGAATGGAAAAACGCAATGCGTTAATTCGATAGAAAGCCGAGTGTCTATTCCTGAATCAAGGTTTGGTTGATCTTTGATGCAAGATCCACAAAAGCTCTGCCAGCTTCATCAAAAAAGGTGTCAAAGTTTGAAGCGATGAGTCGACTTGGGAGCACGCCTCGCCAGCCATTAAAATCCCGGTCTTCTTGGAGTCGATCCTTTAAATAAGGATGAATTCGTGTTTCAAAAAGCCATCCAGTGCGAATGGAAACAACATCAAGAAAAAGAAGCGGCCGCTCATGGGTGATAAGAAAGTAGTAGTATTCGAGCTGAATTCTTTTGCGCGCTGGGAGTTTAGAAAGTTCTTGAAGAAAGCGTTCGTGAAACGCTTGAACATGAGAAAGGCTTAATTCTGGGAGGTTGAGCGCTTTTTCCCGTACCACAGCGTGAGTGATGTCATGACCAAAAAAATGAAGAGGGTACATCATACGCGTGTCAACATGCATCTGATGGGTATTGAGTCCTAAAGGATACACCCGCGTAAGAGCGATTTGATTGGATGGGATCAATCCAAACTCCCCATCAAGCACCGGGGTGAGAACGACTTTAGGAAACTGCCTTAAAAGATGATCAAAGGCATTCTCAGGATAAACATTGTGAGCTCGTTCGACACCCTCATGAGTGACCCAGTCACCAGATTCGAGAAGGGACATGAAAAAAGGCTCGGGGAAATGATAACCTTTAAACCTACGGTACTCTCGTGGTGTTGCCAAAATAGCTAATCTAAAGTTGAAAAGAATCCACCAGCGATAGGTAAGACGGTTTGTTCGAATCCTTAGATGAGCTTCTTTCTTGAAGCGCTGAAGCAGCTGAAGGCGTTTTGGAGTGTCGGAAAAATCAATCTGAGCTTTCATGCCTCTTTCAAGAGTTTTCAGTGTGTTTTTTAAAGGACCCTTGAGTCTAGGGAGGTGGGTCTGGTCTGCTGTGATTGCTTTTTGTTTTCGCCAATGTGTAGCTAGATCTACGGCCGAATGGAGTGCGTGAATTCGCTGAATTAAAACAGAATCCATCCCCTGATTCAAAAGCGCCATGCGAGTCTCAAAGGTTT
>CAYLWK010000274.1:0-4255 GCA_964387255.1 uncultured Oligoflexia bacterium | reverse complement strand
TTTGGAAAGCCCGCCATGAAGGAGTTCCCCTTCAGCCCTTGGATGCTCGAATTCTCACAAGTGCTAGGAAGTATAAAAAACGAGGCTGGCTACGTACGACATCAGAACACTTAGTGCTCACCGCCGCTCAGGCAACTCCTCAGTGGATTCAGTCATGGTTCAAAAAAAGATGCTGAAAAAACAAACTGCAGTCGCAGTTTTTGTAAAAACACCCTCAATTTCAGAAGTCAAAACAAGGCTTGCAAAGGTCATCGGACAATCCAGAGCAATCGATTTCTACCTTCGGTCGGTGCGAGTCATTCAAAAAAAACTTCAGTTTCTCGAAGCGAGTCTGGACATCAAGCCTTACTGGGCAGTGGCAGAGCCTGAGGGCCTCTCGTCTTGGGAAACTTTTCCAGCGGTTTTACAAGGAAATGGAGGGCTGGGAGAGCGTTTGTTTCAGGTGCAAGAAATGCTTTTTAAAGATCATGATCGTGTGATTTTCATTGGTGGGGATTGTCCCCAAATCCAAACTCGTCAGATAGAAAAAGCTCATGAATCGCTTCGTTCGGGGACTGACGCAATTTTTATTCCTGCTGAAGATGGCGGGTATGCTCTATTTGGATTCACAAGGCCGCTTTTAAAAGAAACTTGGACTGAGGTTAGGTATAGCTCAGATAAAACGTTAAAAGAATTTACACAAGCACTTCGAAAGGAGGACCTGGATCCCATCTTTTTCACCCAAACCTTTGATATCGATGATTTTAAATCCTTAGTTCAATTGAAAGAAAAGCTTGATACCGAGTACGCTAAAGATGAGATTCTTCGTGATCAGATGGATTCGTATTTTTCAGACGCTTCTGAACTCTTTTCCAATAGCAATTCACGCCTTCATTCAAACTCATGAAATCATAGGGAAGCCCTTGGTTTAAAAGCTTATCCATCTTGGCTTGAGTGAAATATTGATATTTATCTCGAATTTCAACAGGTGTAGGAATAAATTCAATGTTAAGCTCTTTTTCTAAGCTTTTGAAGACGGCTCTTCCAAGATCTAAAAAGCTTTGAGCATGGCCTGTGCCAAGATTATAAATTCCTCTTTGAATGGGTTTTTTAGCAGCAAAAATGAGCACCCGGATCACATCTTCAACTGCAATAAAGTCTCGTTTTTGCTCCCCATCTTGAATTGTTTTGTGATGGCTTTTAAATAAAGTGAGCTTGCCCTTCGCTTGAATCTCTTGAAAGGCTTTCCATACCACCGATGCCATCGCACCTTTGTAGTGCTCTCCAAAACCATAGACATTGAAGAATTTAAATCCAGACCAACGAGGAGGGTGGTTTCCTTTTTTTTCTTGATCAAGTGCCCAAAGATCAAAAAGATGTTTTGATTTTCCATAAAGGTTGAGCGGTTCGAAAGAATCAAGAAGTGATTCATCATCTGAAAATCCGAGTTGCCCGTCTCCATAAGTCGCTGCGCTACTTGCATAGATCAGTGGAATTTTGTGTTCAGAAGTAAACGACCAAAGTCTTTGTGAAAATTCGAGATTCCGTTCTTGCAGGACCTCCCACCGTGTTTCGGTGGTATCCGAGCAAGCCCCCATATGATAGATCACATCAAATTTTTTCGGTTCTTTTTCAAGCGCTTGAAAAAGTTCATTGCGATCAATTTTTCGAGCATCTGGAGTGAAGTTAAGTTCGCTTCGTGTTTTAAAGTGATCTAGGTCATCACAAAGCGTTACGCTTGCTTTTTGTTGATCAAGCGCTTCAGCAAGACGACTTCCAATAAATCCCGCACCGCCGGTGACAAGGACCTGATGATGTTGCATGAGCTGAGACATTCTAGAGATTTCCCATTTTTAATCTCAGATTTCAACAACAGCGTTCTTAAATGTGGGTTCAGCCAGGCAAGCTAGCTCTAAATCGCCTGGAGCGGAGTGCCACCTCTTTTTTTTAAGGCTTCCGATCGAAACCGGGTCCAAAGAGACGCTAGTTGATCTTTTTTGTCCTGATTTAGGTTTAGCGCTTCAGCGAGTTTCACGCTTCCATTTTTACCCACGCGGTAGAGCTCATCAATCCACTCCGAGTTGAGAGGAGTTTCCCAGTCGATCGTTGATTCTATGAAACATCGATAGGGCTTAAAGCCCCAAAAAAAGGGTTCTAAAAGGTCTGGCAAGGTGCCTTCCTCAAAGAGCAATTCAATGCCATCGTAAGGCGGTTGGGTTTCTGGTTTTTTAGGAGATGTTTCAATGAGGGCCTCTATAGAATCAACTTGCCAGAGTTCTGAATCATCAAGCACAGAAACGATATCCTTGGGGGGGCACCACTGACAAAGTTGATTCAAGCTTGCAGTCCACGTGGAAAGTAAATCGATCACGGCGCGACTCGTTGAATAAGAAATAGCAAACTCCTTTAAAAAATAATCCCAGTTTATTCATCAAGGCTAGTCGTTTTTGCTTTAGCGCTCAATTTAAAATTTACTTTTAGTTTTTGCCACTGCGGAGCTTCTAAGTCTAGATGAATGCCATCCTCGCTTCGCCACTGCAAAGAAAGTGCTTCAGGATCCTGGGAGAGACAAACATACCACCGACCCTTCCAAAGGCTATAATCTTTAATCTGAGGCTCACTGGCGCCGTCTTTATTCGGATATCCTTCTACGAAAAGAACAATTCCATGAGGCCAAAGTTGCTCCGCAAACTGATGATGAAATCGCTCTGCTTGAAACACGGAAATCCAAGCGTCAAAACACCAAAGAGACCACATGCAATGGACGGCATCCGTGAGAAGTCGTTTCTCCCACTTTCGATCGAATCGATCTAGACGTCTTGCGCCAAGGGCATCTACAAATTCAGATGGAAGTCGCTGGTGCAAGGGCTTGGGGTTTACGAGACGATACTGAAGCAGGTCTTGAATCTTGATGGAGCTTAGATCTAGATCACGGAGCTGAGCGATAAATTTCTCAGCACGTTTAATTTCTTTTAGAGGGTGTGTGGTTTGATCCAATCGAGAGTGCTCGGCATGCAGGCGAAGAACGACTTCTCGCAATAAGGCTCTTCGAAGAAGATTCGTGTGAAGAAGCCCTGAGGTGTTCTTCCAGCGATCCTGAATCAATGACAGGTGTTCGCTTAAAAGACTCAACGGCCTATCCTTTTTTCTGTTGAAGGATGGGAGAAAGATGTCGACTATCTCTTCCACTGTGTGATTTTTTTACTTCGACGTCGACCGTGGGGATTTCGTCTTTGGATTGTGAGAGAAACTCACTCGAAGCGGCCATCAATGTTTTTGTTCTTTGTTTTTGTCGTTCAATGAGTTTTTGAATTAATTCTTTTTTCTTTCCGGACCCAGAAAAAACACCCATTCGTGAGGGCTTTCGAAGTGATGGAGGCATGGCTTGGATCCCACGACTCACGGCTGAAGCTGAAACTGCTGGATTCGAAGTTTCTTTAGGAGTCAGGTTACTCTCAACGTTTGACTGAATTTCCGATTTTAGTTCAAACCATTGTTTCTTAATTTCAGGAAGGCTTTTTGTGACCAGGTTTTCTAATCGGTTCATGAGGTCCAGTGCTTGGGGGTCACTCAAGTCATTTTCACTCAAAATGATGTTTGTTACATGATCTAACATGCTCATTTGCCGAGCCACAGTTGCACTCCTTCCACTTCTTGAGAAAGGGTTTTAATGGAGTCATCGTCAAAATCAGATCGAGATAATCCGAGTGGGGTGAGGTTCATTCCATTTAAGTTTTGAATTAAATGAGTCAGCGAAGTGGACGGCAAAGAAGGACGTCCAGCGCTTTTTTTCATCATGCCTCCGCCGATAAAAAAGAGATGGTATAAATGATCCGCTCGCTTAATTGGAAGGTAAACACATTCACCTGGTTTGCCCGTAAAAGAGCCGATCCTTAAAAAATTTGAAAATGACCCACCAAAGCGCCAATCAAGTAGACCTGCAAGTCCTTGTAAAGGCCGTTCATTTTCAAAGCACAATGCAATTGCGCCTCGGATGGTTCGATCAAACAAAACCGTGTCAATGGTCTGGTCTAAGTTTTTGGTCACATTTGCCATTGAGGTTTTATCTCCCTTTTATAATTGTAACGATGAAGGTTGCTTTTGATCAAGTCGGAAGAAAGAATGCACCCCGTCAAAACTTTGAGCTAGAGATCAGCGTGAGAGGTTCCTAAAGTCTGTTCTGTCGAAGGGGGAGGAGTCAATGAAGATGCTTCAATCGATGGTTCTAACGACGGTTGAAGTGAGGCAGCACTTGCGTCCAAAATACCATTCACAA
>CAYLWK010000273.1:0-3103 GCA_964387255.1 uncultured Oligoflexia bacterium | reverse complement strand
TTTGTGAAAAAGCCAGTCAGAATTGCTTTGAAAGACTGGTTTTGAAAACTAATCAAAACCTTTATTTTAGAAGCCTTCATGGCCTGCTGGAGTTTTCGCTCTTTTTTAGTACGCCGAATTTGAAGGGGCACGCCTAATGAAAGCACTCCTAGCCAGAGTAAAAAAAGAGCTCCAATCCACTTGAGAGCAGTGAAAAAAAGAGGGGAGTTTTCCATTAATAGGGAGATCCCTAAAATGGAGTAAGCAATATGAACTGAAAGGCCTAGTGCTATTCCAAGAGCGGATAGAACTCCATAGCGTCTTCCGAAGCTTAGGCTATTACGCAAGATCATGGCAAAATCTGGACCTGGACTGACTAGCCCTAAAAGATGGACACCAAGAATCGTAACGACAACAGAGTTCATGAGGGATTACTTTTAAACTAGTTTCTTATCGTTCACTGCACCGGGTTAAACTTAGACTTTAAGTCCTTCCAGCAGTCTTGGTAGTTGTCCTGCAAGAGCCCTTTTTGAGTTGCAAACGATGTGAGTTCAAACGGATAGCGAGTTTCAAACATGAACGCCATCGTCTGATCTAGTTTTTGGGGTTTCAGGTCCATTTCTGAAGCTGCTTCAAAGGCGTTGGCATCAGGTCCATGTGCTGCATAGCTATTGTGCAATGAACCTCCACCAGGGATGAATCCACCTTTTTCAGTCTTTGCATCATAGACACCTTTAAGGAGTCCCATATACTCACTCATGATGTTTCGATGGTACCATGGTGGGCGGAACGTATTTTCTTGCACTAACCATCGAGGGGGAAAGATCACAAAATCTAGATTGGTGACACCTTTTGAATCGGTGGGGCTAGTGAGAACAGTAAAGATGGAAGGATCTGGATGATCAAAGCTAATCGACCCTATGGTGTTAAAACGCCGTAAATCATATTTATAAGGATATAGGTTTCCATGCCACCCCACGACATCAAAGGGGGAGTGATCGAGCTCCGTTAACCAATGCCGTCCTTGAGATTTCACTAAAAGCTCATGGGACTGGGCTTTGTCTTCATACCAGGCCACCGGTGCTAAGAAATCTCGAGGATTCGCGAGCCCATTTGACCCAAGCGGTCCTAGCTCTGGGAGCTGAAGACTATGCCCATAATTTTCACCCACATAGCCTCGAGAGGAGCCTTCGACATGAATTTGAAACTTAATGCCTTTTGGGATCACTGCAATTTCCAGTGGAGCAACGATCAGTTGTCCCATTTCTGTTTTAATCTTAAGTGTTCCCTGTTCGGGCAAGATAATAAGCTCACCATCATGATTGGCATAAACGCTTTGATTCATGCTGGAGTCACAACTATACAGATGTACGGCCAACCCCTCTTGGCGCTGCCAGTTTCCAGTGACTAAAAGCGTGTGCGTTCCTCGAATGAAATCATCTCCAGAGTGATTTAAATCTAAAGGATTCCATCGATACTGGTTCGGTCCTGTGGCAAGGGTCTCACAGGGTGCTGTGAGGATTGAGTCTATTGACGTTACTTCAAACCGTGGATGGACAACACTCGGACGAATTCGATAAAGCCAAGTTCTAAGGTTTTCGGACCTAGGTGTGGTGAACGATGTTCCACTCAGCTGTTCAGCATAAAGTCCGTGATTGACTTTTTGAGGGGAATTTTGACCAATTGGAAGTGTGTTGGAAACGGCTTCTGTGGCGTGATGGTTTTTAAACCCTTCTAAATAGTTCATCTCTTGATTCTTCATCGTTTTGCCCTCGGAAGTTGAAAGATTTCAGTTGTTTTTCCATAAAATGGACCACCTAAGCGAGAAAGAGGTTGATAGTCGTCAATTAAAATCATGCTACCTTTACAGACTGTTTTGGATGCATGAAGCATGAGGATCTCCCCAAAAAATACCGTCACTGAGCCCGGACCGTGATCTCCAAACTTGAGTGATTTCACGAGTGCACATTCCATCTGGACGGCCGCTTCTTTCACGCGAGGAGGTGAGATCTTTTTCGAAGGCACGGGTGTTAGCCCTGTGAGTTCAAATTCGTTCTCATTTGGCTCATAATCTGCCGAGCTTTGATGAATCGCCTCAGCTGCCCACTCACTTGATGAGTTCACGACGAATTCTTTAGTGTTTAAAATGTTTTGAGCCGTGTCTTTTTGCCCCCCCTTTGGGTGATTGGCCACTGAAATCATCACAATCGGTGGGTCAGAGCTAATTCCGTTGAAAAAACTAAAAGGGGCTAGGTTCACGTTTCCTTTGGAATCCTGTGTGCTCACTAAAGCAATCGGTCGAGGCACAATTGCGCCAACCATCAGTCCATAACGTTCGGCAATTCCCAAAGTCTTAAAATCAAAGCTTTCCATTTCCTCACTGACGGCTGAACGAGAAGCTGTTCCTGGCTTCCACTTTGGATTTGGTGAGGAAGTTAGTTTGACCATTCCAACATTCTTTCTAAAGGCAAAAGTGCTTTTTGTCGCAAGGCTTCTGGCAAATGAATCTCGGGAGATTCATTGAGAAGACATTCATAAACTTTTTCTAGGGTGTTGAGTTTCATAAACGGACACTCATTACAATTACATGCATGGTTGGGAGGTGCATTGATAAATATTTTTTCCGGATTTTGTTTTCTCATTTGATGGAGGATGCCATCTTCCGTGGCCACAATAAATTTTTTGGACTTACTTTGTGAGGCATAGGTTAAAAGCTTCGAAGTACTTCCAATAAAATCAGCTCGTTCTAATAAGTGAGGCTCACATTCAGGGTGAGCGATCAGCTCAGCATCCGGGTGGTCTGTTTGAAGTTGAATGATTTTTCTTTCAGAGAAGGTTTCATGCACGATGCAGCTCCCTTGCCACTTCACAAGAGGCCTCCCTGTTTCTTTTTCTACCCAATGCGCTAAATTTCGATCTGGTGCAAAAATCAGAGGTTGATCTTTTGAAAACTTTGAAACGATCTGAGAGGCGTTTGAACTTGTGCAGATGACATCACTTTGTGCCTTGATTTCCGCAGAACAGTTAATGTAGCTCACCACTTTATGGTCGGGATGTTCCGCTCGAAACGCTTCAAATGCTTTCGGTGGGCAACTATCAGACAAGGAACACCCGGCTCTTAAAT